>JAGCNK010000069.1 GCA_017645985.1 Bacteroidales bacterium
AAAACTTGGCAACAAGGGCGACGAGGCTGCTGTTACTGCCCTCCAAATGGTTGATATGCAGAGCCGTTTGCGTCAGAACGATTTGAATTGCTATCCTGCTGAATAAACTAATGTTTTACAGCAATTTTAGGATTAAAAATATTGAGTTTTTCGCCTTCGGAGGCGGAAACGGCGGCGGTGCAGCAAACGTGTGTCCACATATCCACAAACGGGCACATCGACGCAAACAATATGTCGCACACCACCACTAGACCTGCGCCTTCGATGGGCATTCCCATATAACTCAGAACGGGCAGAACCATAATTGTGAATTTCAACGGCACGTTGATTACGCCCACGGTTATCAGCCAAACGGCAAATGCGAGGATTATCTGCTCAACCAGCGGTATGCTGATTCCAAACGCCTGCGCCACAAACATAGCGGCTATAAATAGGTAAATAGTTGTGCCACTGTTGTTTGTGAGCGAATGAATTGGCATTGAGAAATCAGCAATCTGTTGCGATACGCCTGTCTCTTTTTTGATTCGGTTAACAGCCATCGGCAATGCCACCGCCGCAGACTGCACGCCGAAAGCGGTGAACAAAACGCTTCCGTATGCCTTTATCAAGCGGAACGGACGGCAGCGTATTATGATTTTTGCGAATATCGGCAGACTTACGAGAGTCTGCACCGCCAATGCTGTGGTAACGGTGATCACAAACGGCAGAAGTCGGCTTACAGGTGTTGCAATGTCCTCTGTGGCAGCGGTTTTGGCAATTATTCCGAAGATTCCAAACGGAGCAAGCCGTCCCGCAAATGTGGATATGCGCATCATCACTTCCGCTGCCGAGTTGAAAAAGTTTGTGAGAAAAATCCTCGTCTTGTCTTTTGAGCGGGTGACAAAATATCCGAATACTGCCGAAAACAATACAATAGCGCATAAATTGTTGGTGGTTATTGCTTTAAAAATATTGTTTGGGAACATATCGGATATAAAGTCGCCAAAGTTTCTTGTGTTTTCGTTGCTAAACTGACCCGAAAAATTGAGGTCGGCACCGCTACCGGGCGAGATTATATTTGCCAGAGTGATGGCGGCGGTAAACGCCATTACCTGTGCCGCAAGTACGCAGAGAACGTTTTTGATGGTTAGTCTGCCTATGGTTTGAATGTTGGTGATTTGCGATACTGCCGCAATTACGCCTGTGAGCACAAACGGTATGAGTATGAAACTCAGTATCTTAATGTAGATAGTTCCCAAGTATCCAGCCACCACGCCTCCGCTTGGAAACGCCGAGCCGAATATGTAGGCGGTAAGTCCCGCAAAGAATATCTGCCACGAAAGTGGAAATTTCAAGTTTTTCATACCGTTGCGCCGTTATGGTTTATTTTTCTAAAAGTTTGTCGCCGGTGGAACGAGCCACGTTCTCTTCCCACTCCTTGCCGTAGCCAGGTTGTGTGAGTTCGGGAATGCCCTTGCCGCTGCCGTTGTCTTTGAGTTTTTGGTCGCCGTCGTTTTTCTTCACGTTGCCGTCCATATACTTCATAAAGAGGTAGTTGAACAATTTTTTGCGTTCTGCCACAAGATTTGAGCTGGTTTTTACCGAAAACTCTGTGAGCATCTTTATTGCTGCTTGTTCGTCGGTTTTGCCTAATGCAATGGCTTGTTTTTCAACATTTTTGGTACGTTCTATAAAGTCTTTTTCCTGTTGCTGCTGCACTGCCTCAATTTCGGGGTGGATAAGGTTGTAGCGTGTGTAAGCCCAGTTTGAAATCATATTGTTGACCCAGAACGACGAGTTGTCGCTCCACTCTATCATCGAGCCGTTGTTTTGCGAGTATTCTACCGGGACTTCGGTGATTGATGCGTAGAACGGTGCGAAAACGGTGTTAGCGGCATCGTCGGTGCCAAACCAGAAAAGTCCTCCTACATAGTCTGGCAACCAGTCGCGGCTCTGTGCTGCAAACACGAATCCAGTCTGTTGAGTTGCCGTGGTGCGCTCGTTGAGATATGTCTTGCCGTCAACCTCGAATGTGAGCGGACGCATACGGTAGGGGCAGTGGAATGGACCAGCGCCAACATCTACCGACATATCCAACTCTGTGCCTTCCAAGTGGTTGCGCATAGCGTTCATTGCCTGATGGATGGTAAAATGCCAGTCGGGTTTTATCCACAGCGGAATGCGGTTGGTGGGGAAATTCGCAGGAGTCTGACATCCGCCGTTGTAAGGTACTGCACGCTCTACATTGCCTTTGGCGTATTCCCAGTATTTTTTGCTCTTGTCGAAAGATTTTGGAGCAGCCTCCTTAAAGAATGCCCAAACTCTTATGTCGCAGAATCTTGCGCCCTCAAAGTCAACAGGATTGTACACATCCGAAAAACTGAACTCCTTGTCGCTGCCGCTGTAAAAATTGTTTTTGGTGGCAAACGAAATCACATCGTGCGAATTGAAAGTATCGGCCTTTGGGTCATCCCACTTGTTTTTGCCCTGATATTTAAAAGTGGTGATGCGTGCTTGGTTGGCGTGAGCGCAGATATAACCGTCGGGCACACGGCGAGCCACCCATACCATACCTTTTTCAAAGTTGCCTTTGCCGATAACCTCCATAATCCAAACCTCTTTTTTGTCGGCAATGGAAAACGATTCACCTTCGCTTGCATATCCGTATTTATCAGTGAGTTCCGCCATAATTTTGATGGCTTCGCGGGCAGTTTTGGAGCGTTGAAGGGCAATGTAGATAAGGCTTCCGTAGTCGAGAATTGCGCCTTCCTGTTCTTGCAGGCTTGCCAAACCGCCGTAAGTGGTTTCGGCTATGGTCACTTGATATTCGTTTTGGTTGCCTATTACATTATAGGTGTGTGCAACCTGCGGAATCTGACCACGGTGTTGTCCCGAGTCCCAATCGTAAATGTCGAGCATAGACCCTTTTGGCCAGTCCTGTGCCGCAAAGTGGTAAAGGCATCCGTAGAGTTGGTGCGAGTCTGCCGAGTATGTGATTATGTTGCCGTTTCCGCCGCTTGCCGATTTGGTAATCAGAAAGTTGGTGCAGGCGTCGGCGTTGGTGTATGTCAGCATTGCGGTGAGCATTGCCGGAAGAATTTTTGCCGTTGTGTTAAGTATGCTTTTCATATTTTACAAAATAATTTTAGCCAAAAATAATTTTTTTCGGTGAATATACAGCAATTTGTTTTAATTTTTTTTAACAATTGGTTTAATCGGTTTAATATCAATGTTTTATTCGCGTGATTTTTGCAAAGTATAATTATTTTTGAGATTTTGTAAAAAAAAAGTTACATTTTTTTTTGAGATTTTAAAATTTATTCTTTAATATTGGCTCGATTTTAGTAATTGTTACTTACAAATAGTATTAATCAACCAAAACCACTAAGAAGATGAAAAGGAGTTATGCATTGTTATTGTTTGCCGCATTTGTTCTAATTGGCATAGCCTTTAGTTAGCGGCATTTGTACCGACCCACAACCATCAGACTTTGTAACAGTATTTGACGAATGGGGTTCTGTAAGCAATTACAGGACCCTTTTTTAATTGTTGTTGTCGATGATAATTCGCAGGCTGTCGGCTTTGATACGTTGCCCCAGCCATTCGCGCAGCTTGTGAATGTCGGCTTTGGGCATTTTGCTCTCGGGTGCAATTTCTATCACCGCTATAGCCTCGGTGTGGTCCGACTCTTCGGGCGAGTTGTTTAGTATTGTGGTGTTTTTTATGTTGGGAAAAAGAATTTTCAGTTCTGAATCAATTTCTTTGCTAATATCTTGATACTGAGTGTATTGTTGTAACCTATCCCTCAGGTTCTTGATGGTTATAGCTTGCTCGTTGAACTGTTCGGCGTATTTTGAGGTCTCGCTTTTGGTCTTGGTGCGCATAAGGCTGTCGCTCTTAACGCCTTGGATTATGTTCAGATGGTATTGCTCTATGTTGTATTTTCGCATCTTGTCTTCCACGTGGGCTATCTCGTTAGCAGTGAGTTCGTTGCCCACAATTGCCACCTTGAGAATCTTGTTTTCGGTGTCTATTTCGTGCGAAATAGCCTGAGTGCCGAGAAAATCGAGCTCCTCTTTGATAAACAGTTTTATATTTCGGCGCAAAGTGTTGTCGCTAAACAGGTTGTAGGTGAGAAAAATCGACGGCACAGCAGTCAGTATCATTATTGCCACCATAATTCTGCGGCTCTTTTTTGCAATGTTGTCGGGCATCTCCTTTTGGTGAAATTTCATAAACCTGACACCTGCGTAAGTGGTGGCGCAGATAAACACCGTATTAATAAAGTATAGGTAGAACGCTCCGGCAAAGAAATAAGGGTTGCCCATTGCTATTCCGTAGCCAGCCGTGCAAAGAGGCGGCATAAGGGCTGTGGCAATTGCCACGCCCGGTATTACATTGCCTTTGTCTTTGGAAATCAACGCTATAATGCCAGCCGCTCCGCCGAATGTGGCTATGAAAACATCGTAGGCGGTGGGAGAGGTGCGGGCGAGAAGTTCCGACTGTGCCTCGTCGAATGGCGACAACATAAAATACAATGTGGCTGTGAGTATGCTTATCACAGTGGCCACGCCGTAGTTGAAAATTGCCGATTTGAACAGTTTTAAGTCGTTGATTCCCACAGCAAAACCCATACCGATGATAGGTCCCATCAGCGGCGAAATAAGCATCGCGCCTATGATCACCGCCGTGGAGTTTACGTTAAGTCCGAGCGAGGCGGTGAATATAGCGAAAATAAGAATCCAGAGGTTTGTGCCTTTGAACGATATGCCCTTGGTGATCGACTCTGTGATTGCCTTCTCGCTTTCAAGGTCTTTGTTGATAAGAAAATAATTTTTTAGAAAATGTTGTATCTGGTTTTTCATTTTCAGCTTCGGTCTTTTGTACAAAGATAAGCAAAAAATCGTTGCAATGATTTTTTTGCAGCACTTATCTTGTATTTTTTTTATAAAAAAGATTGTTGTTTGTAAATATTTTTTTACATTTGTAGGCAAATTAGCAAAGTATGTTAGAAGAGCATAATTTAGTAGAATATCAGAATGTGACCATTGAACGCAATGGTGCTGATTTATTGAAGAATATATCTTTTAGTGTGTCAAAGGGCGACTTTGTGACCTTGGAGGGAGTTGTAGGCTCGGGCAAGACCACCCTGCTGCGTTCCATTTATGCCGACGTGCCTATCACTCAGGGCAGAGCGCGTGTGCTCGATTTTGAACTTAAGGGTCTTCCTTTCCGCAAGGTGTCGAAACTCCGCCGTCAGATGGGTCTCGTGTTTCAAAACTATCTGCTCTTTGACAACAAGACCGTATTCGACAATCTTAAGTTTGTGCTCGACTCGCTTGACTTCAAAACCGAAGGTAGTCAGAAGGATTATATAATGTCGGTGTTGCAGAAAACCGGCTTGGAAGACAAGGCTCAGGTGTTTCCTCACAACCTTTCGGGCGGCGAACGTCAGACTGTGGCTATTGCCCGCGCTTTGGTGCACCAGCCTAAACTGATTCTTGCCGACGAACCTACTGGCAATCTCGACCAGGAAACAGCTGTCCATATCGCCGACATTCTCCATCAGTCGGTCAAGTCGGGTGCTGCTGTGATTGTTGCCACTCACGACGAGCCTGTTTTTGCTGGTCTGCCTCATACCGGCTACAAAATCAACGGCAACGACATCGTCCGTCTCTAATTTTATAATTCTCTTGTGAAATGCGCATAAAGTATTGTATATTAACTATTTGTATTTTTCTGTGCATTCACGTGGGTGCGCAGCATCCTTTTTCTACCAAATGGATTTACCTGAAAACACCTCACGCCAAAATAATCTGCGACAGGGATATCAATCCGCAGGATTTAGGGCGTGTGGTCAACTCGTTTGAGCAGTTTTTGAAAGCCGACGAGGCGTCGTTGCCTGCCAATCCGAGGCGCATTCCGCTTGTGATGTCTTCTACTGCGCTCACTTCCAACGGCTTTGTCACGCTTTTCCCTTACAAAATGTATTGGTACTCGTTGCCTTCGAGCAATAATTCTATCGGCATAGGCGATTGGTATCAGAATCTTGCCGTGCATGAAACACGTCATATGGTTCAGTTTCAGGCCACCAATCACGGATTTACCAAACTGTCGGGCATTTTTTTCGGAGCATACGGACGTAGCGCAATGCGTATGTCGGTCCCCAATTGGTGGTTTGAGGGCGATGCCGTGTATGCCGAAACCGTGCTTACCACCTGTGGACGAGGACGTTTGGCGTCGTTTGAGCTGCTCACCGCTTCTATCTTGGATTCGCGACAAAAAAACTATCCTTACGACAAAATGGTCAACGGTTCGTTCCGTAATTATATACCTAATATTTATGAGTTTGGTTATCAACTTGTTACTCACGGACGACGTATCGCCGGAGTGGATGTGTGGAGCAAGACCGTCCGCCGTTCGTCGTGGTATACATTCTGGCCGTGGGCGTTCGGCTCGTCGTTTCGCCATTTTTCGGGTGTGAACCTTACAAATAATTATAAGCAGACAATGGACGAGCTGCGTGATTTTTATTCCAAAAGAATCGACTCGCTCCAAATTTCTGAGGCAAAGATTATTACCCAGAAACACAGCCGCCGTTACGAGTCTTATACTTATCCACGGTTTATCAACGACACCACTTTCGTGGCTTTAAAATACACATTGACAGAACCTAACAAGATGGTTTCGGTTACGCTTTCGGGCAAAGAGCGCGAGCTGTTTAAAACTGAGGCCACAGCTTACGACATCGCAAAAGGCAAGATGGTTTGGGCTACATCAGTGCCCGACGAGCGGTGGACTCTCAGAACTTTTTCTGATATTGCGATATATGATTTTGATACTCATCGGCGTTACCGTCTCACTCACCGTGGACGATTTTTTTCGCCGGCGATTTCGCCCGACGGAGGATTTATTGCCGCTGTGGAGTTTGACAAAAGCCGCAAGGTGTCGGTCTGCATTTTCAAAGCCGAGCATATTGGCAAACGTATTTCGTCGCTGCGCAAAATCAAGCAGATAGACGTATCTGACGGAGAATATCTACGTGCACTTAAATTTTTGAACAACAACGAGTTGGCTGCAGTTTCCAATTTCCACAATCAAAATGCGGTGGTGATATTCGACCTCGTTTCGGGTCAGCGCCGCACCGTAAAGCCTTACGCCGACGAGGCCATCAACACGCTTTGTCCTGCCAAACAATATATCTATTACGACTCTGATTTTTCGGGCATTACCAATATTTGGGCGTTGGATATAGCCTCGGGAAAATGCACGATGGTAACTTCGCGCAAGTATTCGGCATCGCAACCCGATTTGTCGCCAAACGGACACACCTTTATATATAGTGATTTTTTGGCTACGGGCGCCAATATCGTCTCCGCAGATGTGGTTAGCAACGGCGGAGTGGCTCAATCTGATGTAAAGCCCTGTAAGTTAGAGTATTTTAAACCGATGGAGAAATACGAACCAGCCAAAAGCCTGGATTTGACCTCTGCGGTTTCGGCTACAGATGCCTCTCAACTCAAAGTAAAGAAATACCAGCCCTATTACGATTTGATTAGGATTTTTGGTTGGATGCCCGAATTTGCATCCGGCACTATGGGCGGCACAATCTATTCGCAGAACACTTTGGAGACCTTCTCGCTATATTTCAACGAAATATATCATATCCGAGGTGATTATTGGCGGACAACTGTAGGTGCCACATATTCAGGTTTTTATCCAGTGCTGGGATTGTCGGCAAGCTTTGCCGACGATGCCGAGCGTTACTATTTCCGCAACAACAACGGCATATTGTATTCCCAGTATCTTTATTGGAAATCCAAGGTTGTAACCGCTTCTGTGTCATTGCCTTTTAACTTCTCACGGTTTAATTACGCCAACAAGGTGACTCTTGGCGCACAGGTTAGCCGTTATATGATATCCAACAAGATTACAGAAAATTACAACGATATGGGCAACGGTGATTTTAATGTTGTTCATGGTTCGCTCAACTATTCGCTCAGCAGAGCCGCCGCCCCGAGAGATTTCAGATCCACACTTGGTGTCTCTTTTTCGCTCGACGCTATGAAGGCTGTCAACTGCGCACGTCATGCGTCGAAATTCACAAGTATGGTTTCGGCTACCGTTCCCGGATTCTTCCGTCAAAACTCGCTCACCCTCACCGCCTCGTATTTGCGTCAGATTCGCAGCTACAATATGAACAGGATATACCTTTTTGCAGATCCCAACTTTGAGGTTCGCGGATATAAGTCGACCCGCTGCCACGAGATGACCAAGTTTTCTGGCGAGTATGCATTCCCCCTTGGCTATCCCGACCTGGGCATTCCTGCCATTGTGTGGGTAAAGCGTGTACGTGGCTCGATATTTGGCGACGCCGCCGACGCCGACGTGTTCGGTCAGTGGTACCGATACGGTTCGGCAGGCTTTTCTCTGGTGTTTGATATCAACATTCTGCGTATTCCTAACGTGGTTTCTTTCGGCTTTTCTTATTCCAAACCCCTGATTTCCAACGTATATTCAAGTCCTGAGTTCGGACTTTTGCTGTCGTATCAGTTGTAATGCGATTTTTTTTCTTTTAAGGCTAATTTTTTTTAAAGAATTGTTGCCGTTGATTCAAAAAAAATAGTTAATTTTACATTTGACTAAATAATAATGGTCAGGTAATTACCTTTTTAAAAGTAGTTTTGACATAATGTATCGCGAAAATATAAATTGAACAACCATACACGATGAAAAAGAATATACTGATATCCGCCATATTTTTGATGTCTACGGCGGCTTTGGCGCAGGATCAAGATTCGCTGACCGATTTTCAGCCCATACCTGCTCGCAGCAGCCGGGTTGCGTCGTACGAAATCAACGCCAAACTTGATGTTGACGCCAAGATGATCACTGGCACGCAGACATTGCTTTGGCGAAACAACACAAACGACACTGTGCGTGAGCTAATGTTTCACACATATCTCAACGCATTCAAAAATTCTCAGAGCACATTTTTTGTGGAGCGCAACAAGCCATTTGTAGATACTGTTCCCAGTAGCGACTGGGGCTACATCGACATTCAGCGTATGGTTACCTCCGACGGCGATATGCTTCTGCCCGACCTTCACTATGTGCAGCCCGACGACCGCAACACAGCCGACCAGACTGTGATGATGGTGAAGCTTTCTAATCCTGTGCTTCCGGGCAAGGAGATTTCCCTTTCGATAACGTTTGTCTCCAAGCTGCCCCGTATCATTGCTCGTTCGGGCTACGAGCGTGGAGATTTCTATATGGTGGGTCAATGGTTCCCAAAAATCGGTGTTTACGAGCCTGCCGGTATGCGCGGACGTAAGACCAGCGGTTGGAACTGCCATCAATATCACTTAAACTCAGAGTTTTATGCCGACTTTGGCACTTACGACGTTAGTCTCACCGTTCCCGAAAAGTTCATCGTGGGAGCCACTGGCGTTTTGCTTAAAGATTATACCGACGTGGACGGATCGCATACTTACGTTTTCCACGCCGACGATGTTATAGATTTTGCCTGGGCGGCATCGCCTCGTTTTGTATCTATGACCGACAGCTGGAAAGGCAAGGGAATACGCCTTCTCTATCTGCCTGAGCACGGCGGACAGGCCGAACGCTACATGTCGGCTATCAAAAACGCTATGGAGTTTATGGAAGAGAACGTGGGCGAATACGCATATCCTTCTATCACAATGATCGACGTGCCTTTCTATGCCACCGGAGCTGCCGCAATGGAGTATCCTATGCTCTTTACCACTGCCACATTGAGACATATGCCGTCAAATTTCAAACTTCCCGAACAGATTGTGGTTCACGAGTTTTCGCACAACTATTTTCAATCTGTGGTAGCCACCAACGAGTTTGAGGAGGCTTGGCTCGACGAGGGAATGGCTGCTTTTTTTGAGGCGGAGATTATGGACAAGTACTATGGCAACGGCTCGCTTGTCAACGCTTTCGGCTTGCCAGTCAACGTGTCGGAATACTATCGCACCACATATACCCAATGGCAGAATCCCGCTATCGGAGTGGTTGACAACTATTGCTGGAAATATCCCACCTACACCTATGACCTTATGGCATACGCCAAACCTATGGTGATGCTCAAATCGGTGAAGGGAATGATGGGCGAGGAGCTTTTTTACAAGGCAATGAAAGATTATTATTCTAAGTGGAAGTTTCAGCATCCTTGCACAGGCGACTTTGTGAACTGTATCAACAAGGTGGCAGCCACAAGTTCCAATCCCGAGGTTCAGAAGGGCTACACCTGGTTTTTCAACTCGATGCTCAAAACCGACGAGGTGTGCGACTACAAGGTTACCTCCATCAAAAACGAGTCGAGCGTCAACGGTATCAAGGGATTTTTTGACGATGGTTTCGGCAAGATTTTCAAAAACGACAGCGAGGAGTCGCGCGAGTATAAGTCGTCAGTCTTTGTACAGCGTATGGGCACAATGGTAATGCCTGTGGAAGTGCTTGTTACATTTGAGAACGGCGACACTCAGAAACTTACTTGGGACGGACGTGGACGCTGCAAGGAGTTTGTGGTAACCTCTGCCCATAAGATTGTTTCGGCTCAGATCGATCCTGATGGCAAGAACTACTGCGACATCAATCTTGTAAACAATTCGTACTCGCTCGAAAGCGTTACGTCGCCGGCGTGGAAATATACAGTCAAATTCCTATTCTGGCTCGAAAACTTATTTCAAACAATTGCATTTTTTGCTTAGTAAAACCTTAATAATCAATATATAATGAACATTTTAAAAGCATATACGCGAGGTTTTAAGACATCACTGCGCAATCCTAAGGTAATATTCCTTATTTATGCGGTAACTCTGCTTTTGGCACTTTCTCTTGCAGTACCGTTTTTGTTTTCGCTTAAATCGGCTCTGACGGGCAATCTCGCTGGAGGAACGATGGCTAAAACGCTTAATTACACCACCATAAGCGAACTGATAAACTTCAATTCGTGGGATATTTCGCCATTGTTTTACCAGCTGTTGTGGATAACGCTCATTTTCTGGGTGTTGAAGGTGTTTTTGACCGGCGGTATTATCCGCACATACAATTTGGAAAGCTTTAAGGTTTCCACGTTTTTTGCCGGCGCAGGTGTCAACTTTTTCCGCTATCTGCTTTGCGACGTTATCATGATTGCATTGCAAGTGGTGGCGTTTGTGTTCTTGTTCGGAATTGCATATTTGATTTTCAACAACATAGAGGTTGTATCAGAAACACGGCTCTTCTGGGCTTACGGCATTACTGCTTTCATTTTTATAGCTGTTGCCGTTCTGCTTATGATGATTTCCGACTATGCCAAATTCTATATGGAGATGGTTCGCTCGTTCCGTGTTATCAAGGCTATTTGGAAGGCCACTTGCTTTGTGTTCAACCACTTTGTTCGCACATATTTCCTCTATTTCTTGCTTATGGTAGTGCCTATCCTCACACTTATATTATATAAGCTCACTTTCGACAAGATTGGAATGGCTACCACATTTGGCATTATCGCAATGTTTTTTATTCAGCAACTCTTTATCATTCTGCGCATTTGGTACAGAATGTGGTGCTTGGCGTCTGAATTTGAAATGTTTGCCGACGATTTTGTTCAGGAGAAGATTATCGATGTGGATATGGCCACACCGCAGATTTCAGCTGCTGATATTGAGACCGTTAAGGTTGAGGTTTCGCCCTACGACAATGTGGATCAGGTAACCGTAGTGGTTGACGACAATGAGAAGGTTGTGGTAGAGGGTCCTACCGACGATGAGATTATTGCTCACGATGTGGAGGAGAACGATTCTGAGTCGTTGACCAAGAAGAAAGAGGTAGTGGTTTACGACAACGGTGATACTTTTGAGTATCACGGTGATGCCGAATCTGAGGAAAAAACCGAGGACAAAACCGAAGTTAAAGTTGAGGTGAAATCCGAGGAAAAACCTGAAGAAAATACAGAGGATAAATCTGAAGAAAAAACTGAGGAAAAAATAGAGGTTAAAATAGAGGAAAAAGCCGAAGATAAAACTGTTGATAAATCTGAAGAAAAAGCTGAAACCGAGCCCGATAACAACACTGTTGTAACCCTTACAACCACCGAATCGGCTGATGACAAAAAGTCTGACGATGACAATCACGAACAGGATGTTCTTAAAGTCGTTATCCCTGCTGAGGAAGAAGAAGAAAACTCTTCTGACGACGATAAAAAATCAGAGC
>JAGCNK010000009.1 GCA_017645985.1 Bacteroidales bacterium
ATACGCAAGAGCACCAAACAGGACCGCGAGGAACGTTTCTACGACTGCCAGGAGGTGATGGAGGTTTTAAACAGACCCATTTCCGCCATACCTACTCCTCCTCCCGTAACCCAGACAGTGCCTCCGCCCGCACCGTCCAAGCCAGAACCTCCCAAACCTGCGTCTCAGGCTGCTCCTCAGCCCAAAAGGACCGAGATTGTGCAGGAGAAGAAAAAATCGAAAGCACCTTTAATTATTATATTGTTGCTTTTGTTGTTTGCATTGGTAGCCGGATTTTTCTTCTTGCTTATCATCGCTGATGATGAACCTACCACTGACAACAACAATAAACCGCCGGTTGAAGCCCCAGTAGATAATAATCAAGGCACTAATAATCAAGATAATAATCAGGGCAACAATCAATCAAACAACAATCCTCAGCCTGCACCGCAGCCGGAGCCCACTCCCACACCAGCTCCCGACAATAGGCAAAACGAGGAAGATGCCGAGTTATCGGCTCTCACTAAGCAGGGCAACGCTTGTTTCGACGACAAAAATGTGGCTCGCGCCCTCACCTATTATAATAAGGCGTTGGCACTAAAAGCCGACTACGCTCCCGCCAAGGAGAAAGCCGCCAAATGCAAAGAGATTCTCAATGCCACAAGCACCAAGAACCTTTCGCAGAAACGAGGCGCAAGTCCCGACGGTGCCGACAAGCTCGGATTTGTGGATGCTAACGGCTACGTATTAATCGATTACCTTTACGAGGCTTGTCCTAATGGTTTCCAAACCGACTACGGAATTTGTCTCCAAAAAGAGAAAAACGGCAAGTACGGATTCATAGCCAACTCTACCAAACTGCCTTGCAGCGAGTTTATCTACAACAGCGTGTATGCGCAGCCCGCCTACGGATTCTCTTGCAAGGATTCGAGCGGAAAACGTTGGAAGATAGACCTCAAGGGCGAACCTTCGATCAAACCTATGTAGAAAGTATATTAGTTATTATTAATAAAAACGCGCCGGTTCTGACTAAGAACGGCGCGTTATTTTTTTTAATCAAACAGCTTATTTATTTTTCAACATCAGATCGAGGTTGACACCTGTGTTTCCGTCGGTGAATTTAAACGACGCGGTGTCTTGCTGATATTTGCCATCGGCATCGGTGAAAAATATCTTAAACTCCTGATCGCCGTCGGGCAAGGGAACATTGAAAAAACCGTTTTCGTCGGTCTCACCGCGAAACGAGCGGCGGTTGCCAGCCTGTATGGTCACTTGACCTTTGGAAATGGCAGAGGTGTCGCCGTTCTGGTCTACAACCAAAACCTTGCCGTAAACCACGTTGGGCAAATCCTCCATTCTGTCGGGCGGCATACCGTAGCAGGCGGTGAGAGCGCCAATGCCGAAGAAACTCACCACGGCGGCAGTCGCTTTTTTAATTGTGTCTTTCATAACAAATTGTTTTTTAGATGTTTATAATATAATTAACTATTGTTCAATTCCTCCAAATTGCACCTTGCCACACCCGAATGCAACCCTGCGTGAAGGTGCATACCGTTGCCGAGGCACTTGTTCCATTGCTTGCAATCAGCACATTTTCCGCTTTTTGCCCAAGTGCGGTCGCGCATTATTTGATAACGGTTGTTCCATATCTCGCTGAAACTCTGGTTGTAAATATTCCCCTGAATAAAATCCTTGGCTCTTACGCTCAGGCATCCTGTAACATTGCCGTCGCACATCACCGAAGCGATGTTGACACCGGCACGGCAGAAAAAGAAATAGTCGCGCACCTTCAGCTCATAATCACCAAGATAACCCTCGCACGAATAGTTCAGGTGAATCTGGCTGCCAAAAACCTTGCGTGTTTCGGCTATAAAGTCCATCAACTGACGATACTGCAATCGGCTTATTGACAAATCGTTGAAGTTGCTGTCGGCCCTACCCTCGGGAAAAATCGAAAATATCCGCCAATGCCTTATTCCTTTGTTGATAAGAAACTTGCGGAAATCTGGCAGCGTATCAAAGTTAAACCTATTGACACAGGTAATAACGTCAAACATAAAATTTCCGTTTTTGGAGAAATCAGCCGCCATCTTAACCGACGCCATAACCTTCTGAAACGAAAGGTTGCTTTGTCGCAAATGGTTGTGCTGCTGCTCAAAACCGTCGAGACTGAAACTCATCGAAGTCATTCCCGCATTGATGAGCGAATAGAAACGTTCTTGACTGAGAATCAGTCCATTGGTAACTATTCCCCAACGGAAACCACGCTTGCGAATTTCGATGCCTGCCTGTTCAAGGTCGCGCCGAAGAAGAGGTTCTCCGCCGGTGATGCAAACAGTAAGCTTATCGGCTGTGCCAGAGGATTTTATATCATCAAGCACCTTTACGAAATCTTCCACGGGCATATCATTCTGCTCCGAATTTTTCAGGCAGTCGCTGCCGCAGTGCAGACACGACAGATTGCACCTGAGCGTACATTCCCAAAAAAGATAGTTGAGATTATGACGCTCAATCTCCTTATCACGATAACGCCTGAATATCAGATGCTTGAATGAATTTGAAATGCTCATAAGTCGTTAGTCTGACTAAGTTTGCCGATTACAAAGATAGCGAAAAAAACATAATCATAATAATATCACTGAAAAAAAAGAGCGCATTGTTTCACAATTAGCATACAATGATTATTTTTGCAGTGTAAAAATAATGATATGAAACACTTACTTATAATCACGATATTGATTTGCGCACTTATGAGCTGCACAAACGAGCAGACACCGCGCTTTATGACACCTCTCGACAGCCTCAGTTTCAAAGAGCAGATTTTTGACCCCGACACCACATTTATTTACCAGCAGAAAGAACCGTCGGTGGTGTATTTTTATTCCAACCGGGTGAAAAACTGCGCAAAACAGCTACCCGAGATAGAACTTGCAGCCAATGTATATTCCAAGTCCATACACTTTTACAGTGTCAGCTACGAGGAAAACATCAAGATAGCAGAAGCGTTGAATATCAAGAAACTGCCTGCGTTTGTGTTTGTTCCGCTAAACGCCAACATACAAACTGTTGCGGGCGGAGTGTTGTCGTATCACGACCTTGAAAAAGCATTCGACGATATTTTTGGAATTAACAAATAACACAATATGCCCGCACTCTACACCGAAGTAAAAATACCTAAAGCTCAGACTGTTGTCGCATACCAAAGCCGTATGATGTTTGTGGGCTCGTGCTTTGCCGACAACATTGGCTCTATGTTTGCCAACGCCAAATTCAACTGCCTGATAAATCCGTTAGGAACTCTTTACAATCCGCTGTCAATCAAAATATTGTTTGATTATCTTACTTCGGGTAAAGAGATAAAGGAGAGCGATTTTTTTCAAAACAATGGCAAATACTGTTCGTATCTGATGCACGGAGATTTCGACAATGAGGATTTGAGCCAGGCGGTAGTCCGTGCGAAGGATTCCTTAAACAATGCGAGCAAATTTCTCAAAACAGCCGACGTGGTGTTCATCACCCTCGGCACTGCGTTTGTCTATTACCTGAACGAAAACAACCAGCCGGTAGCCAACTGTCACAAGCAGAACCCTAAATTATTTACACGCAGAATGTTGACAGTGCAGCAAAGCACCGAAGCGTTGCAACAGATTTGCCACATCATCACAGAATATAATCCGAAAATCAGGATAGTGCTTACCGTTAGTCCCATCCGTCATATTGCCGACGGAGCCACCGACAACACTCTGAGCAAAAGCACATTGCTTCTCAGCGTTAACCAAACGGCACAGACATTCGGCAATGTTGAGTATTTCCCATCGTACGAAATTATGATCGACGAGCTTCGCGACTATCGGTTTTATGAATCGAACCTCACACATCCGTCGTCAACCGCACGCGAGATAATTTTTGAGCGGCTTTTGCAGACCTATTGCACACAGCAGACCATCGGAGCGGTGTCGCAGGTTGAAAACTTTATGAAAAGCGTCAACCACAAAATCGTTTCGCCCAATTCACCCGAGACACTCACCTTTGCCAAAAATCAAATTCAAAAAGCCATGCAACTTGAAGCGCAAAACATAGGTCTTAACTTAGAAAAAGAAAAACAATATTTCAACGAAATTATAAACAGGAATAAATAATCATAACAGTATGAATAAGAAATATTTAATCACATTTTTACTACTTCTGCTCCTCTGCGGAATAGCTCAGGCGCAAGAACCCATAACGCTAAAAATGGGAATTGACAAAAATGAAGGTCTCGCCATCCGAGACAGAAAAGAATATGATGGAGACGAATTTGCCAAATACACTGGCAATTATGTAATAGAAAACACAAGTGACATATTACCAGGAGATGATGTAAGCTTAGATGTTTGTATATGTTTCGAAGTTGACGAAGAAGGAGATGATAAATGGATAAAAGTAAAAGAACCAGATATTCCATGCGCTATTTGGAGTTATACAAAATTAATAGGAGAAGATGCCTACAAATACAAACTTGAGATCACAGAAGAAGCAAAAAATATAAATCGGGATAGATTCGAGGATGCGGGAATTGGCGATGACTACTTGTTTCAATATCAACTAGACGGCACATTACGAATATTACAATTAGAGGGTGCGATGATAGACAAACTCAATATTACCATCACCGCACCTACTGGAACATACACATACGGAGAATCACTTGTAGAGACAGATATCAAAGCAACTATAACACCTTCGGATATTCCTGGAAAAATGGAATATTACGTAAAACAAGGTGATAATTATAGTGGAGACATGAATGGAAAGATGCTCGGTGCTGGAACAAATGAAATGTACATTAGATTTGTGCCAAAAGAAAACGATCATTACACAGCAGAGCCAGTATACCCCACCATCATAGTCAACCCCAAAAAACTTACCTTTACCAACGATATAAAAATCACAGGAAAACTTGCAGATAATACTAAGGACATCAAAAGTGCACAAATAAAGAGCAAGCCGTCTCCCATTGGTGTTGTTGGCGATGATGAAGTTTACATATCCGTCGATTTGACCAAAACCAAATACCCATCAGCAGAACCAGGCATTTACGATGTAACTGTTTATCTAAAACTTGCAGGTAAAGATGCTGCCAACTACGAATTAGCACAAACCACTATTGCCGCCAAAGCTGAAATAGCAAGCGAACAAAAAGAAATTATTTTGGCAGGGGCTTTCGTAATCTTACCCAAATATTACGACGGAACACCTACTATTTACAAAGGTCAGGTGGTACCTCCCGCCATCAAAAACCTCGACCCAGGCGACCAAGTGGAAATTGTAGTAGATTACTCAAACACCAAATTCACGGATTATAAAATAGACACATATCCATGGACAAGAATAACTTATTCAATAGCTGGCGATGATGCTTACAAATATAAAAGCACTGAAAAATACGATTACGAAACAGGAGAAATCACCGAAGTTCCAACCATAGCATTCAACTCTACAGCAACAGATGGAGCTTACCAGTTGGTTTACACACATTCGCAATTGTCCACCGACTTAAAGATGAGCAACCTGCGTAATGAACATGAAACCGACAAGTATTATATTAAGAACAATAATGTTACAAACAAGATGCTTACAGCCGGCGAATACGTGGTAACAGCTGAGTTGCATCAATATGGCAACAAGGTAACCGAAAAAGAGATAAAGGTAAAAGTATCGCCATTGAAACTCGAAGTTTCAGAGCCTGAAATCAGCCACACCAAGGTTTACGACGGCAACACATCGGTAACACTCACTGGCAAAAACAGCGTACTCACCAACAAGCTTGCCTCCGACGATGTGGCCATCGCTTCGCAAAAACAAGTATACGACACACCTGAAATTGGTTCGGGCAAAACCATCACCGTATCGTTTGAACTCTCGGGCGACCTTACCGACAAATACATAGCTCCCGACAACATCGTTTACACCGACGGAGCTATCACACCCGGCAAAATTGAGGTTTCAAACATAGCGGTTGTTAACTCAGACTACTGCCAAGGCGAGTAGGCGAAAGTGGTGCTTACAATATCCAACGGACTTCCCGAAGCTGCAAAAATCACTTTTGACGCCACAGCCAAGTCCAACGGATTCGTAGATTTTGACGTAACCAGCCTTACAGCCGAATCGGCCACCGAAAAATCGTTCACACTCACAATTCCTGCCGATGCCGAAGCCGGAGTATACAACGGCGAAATATCATTGACCGACCCGATGGGCACAGTAAGCCAGAAATACCAGTTTGAAATAAATGTAAACTACTCAAGCAAATACATCAAATCCAAGTTTACCGACGTGGTATTTATCAGCAACGCCGAAGGCCAGTTTGCAGAATATCAATGGTACAAGGACGGCAAGAAACTCGAAGGCGAAACAATGCAGTTTTACAACGACCTCAACGGTGTGAAAGGATTCTACAGCGCCGACGTGGTGACAGTTGAAGGCAAAAAATTAAAAGTCTGCGGCGTACAGCTCAATGCAGTGGATGTTCCGGAAACCAAGGTGCTCGCCAAACGTGGCGAAATTTATCCCAACCCGGCAAAAGCATCGCAGCCTATTAATATAAGGTTGGTAAACTTCAACGAAGAGGAAATCGCAACAGCGTATATGTTTGTATTCAACTCGCTTGGAAACAGAGTATTACAACGCAGCCACCTCTCCGAGGAGTTCACAATCGAGCTGCCCAAGGGAAGCTACACAGTTTCAATCATCTGCAAACAACAAAGACTCTCATACAAAATCATAGTTAACGACTAATACACTCATATACAATGAAAAAGTTTTATCTCATCATATTACTAACTCTTACCGCAGGCGCAATACAAGCCCAAACCAAGAAAAAAGCCAAACCGCTTAACATCTGCGAACCAACCACATACGTGCACGCGTCGATTGGCGGAGGCATCCACAACCTCTGCTACGACCTCGGCTCGTACGGCACCCGTGGAATAGGCCTTGGAGGAATGTTCACAGGAGGAATCACACATTTCTTCACCGACAATTTTGGTGCTACCGCTGGATTAATGCTCAACTACACAGGCACATCCGCCAAAATCAACACAGTAGAGTCAATCGAAAACGCAATCGACGAAGAGTCTAATCCCTACATCCACCAGACACACTTTTACGACCTCAAAGAGCGTCAGAGCGTATTTTCGGTAGGCATTCCCATTGGAGGATACTATCAGCACGAAATAGGCAAAAAATTCAAAGTGACTGGCGGCGCAGGCGTAATTGTATCAATACCATTGTCGGGCAGTTACAAAACCAAGTCGGGATATTTGGAAACCAAAGGCTACTATCCCGAAGACAGGCTGACCTTGGAAGGAATGTCGCAGCACCACGAATTCAAGGCACAGGATTTCAGCGGAGTATTTGAGTTAAAACCCTCGATATCACCGTTTTTGCAAGCTGGCGCGGTATACTGCATCAACAAGGAATGGAGCGCCACAGCAGGCGTATATTTCGCCTACGGAGTCAACTCGGTGGTAAAAAACAAGAAACCGTATCTCTACGACCCCGACTGTATGAGCGCCGACGCTTACCGCAACCCCACATACAACAGCGTTTGCGAATCTCCCGCCGCCGACAAAATCAACACACTGTCGGTAGGCATTATGGTGGGCGCGGCATACAACATCGGCAACATCTTCAACCGCAAGAAGAAACCTACCGAAAAACCGATCGAAATCAAGACCATCGAAGTTCCCGATTCAATACTTGTGGCCAACGTAGACGACGCCGAACTGCAAATAATTGAAACCGAACCATTCTCCGAAGTACAACCAGTAGTAGACGAAATACAACCGGCAGACACTCAAATAGTGGCCATCGACGTTAAGAAAGAACTCTCGCTCAACGGATTCAATATGCAGTTTGCCTTCAACGACTCCACAGCCATTCTCAACACACGCTATCAGAATTATCTCAACCAGATAGCCGAGGATATGAAAGAGAACCCCGAAAAAATCATCATCATCACAGGTCACACCTGCGACATCGGTTCATACGACGCCAACTACAAAGTAGCTCTGCGCCGTGCGGGCTTTGCCAAGCAGCAATTGATGCAGCGAGGCATCAGCGCCAACCGTATAAAGACACAATCAAAGGCATATCTTGAGCCCCTTGTACCCAACACATCGGAAGAAAACCGAAAAATCAACCGACGTATCGAGTTCAAATACCTCAAAGAATAAGTGCATTACAGACACCTCCAAAAAAAAGTGATATAAAACAAAAAAAATCTTCACAAAAGTTTTGGAGAATAAAAAAAACGCTCTACCTTTGCATCGTCAAAATCAAAGACAAGCCCGGATGGCGGAATTGGTAGACGCGCATGTTTGAGGGGCATGTCCCAGTAATATGGGGTGCAAGTTCAACTCTTGTTTCGGGCACGGAAAATTGCAGAATTTAAAAGTTCTGCAATTTTTTTTTTGCATATATCCCATCGCTTTATAATATTTTTTCTATATTTAAGCCGAAATTTCAGCATCATGAAAATAACCAAAAAAATAAAGCGATTGGTAGACTTGGCGTTAAGCGACAGTGTGTTAACATACGTTGAGCGGCAGACTATTGTCAAGACGGCTATTAACAGCGGCATCTCGGAAAAAGAAATCAACCAGTACATCGACAACGCACTCCGCAAACGCTTAAAATCATACACCAAAGAAGAACTTCAGCATTGTCCGTTTTGCGGAGCGCAGATTCCGTTGGTTAGCGACGAGTGTCTTTTCTGCGGCAACTCGCTCAACA
>JAGCNK010000070.1 GCA_017645985.1 Bacteroidales bacterium
ACACCGATTATGCCGGAGCAATAAACAACCTCGCCGACTATTATTTTATCATTGGCAACTATTCCGAATCGCTCAAACTCAGCCACAAAGCTCTAAAAATACTTGAATCTACCGCCGGCAAAGAGAGCGAAGAATATATCGCTTCGCTCAACAATCTCGCCAACACCTACAACCTTACCGACAATTATTCTGAAGCTTATAAGATACAAACCACCGTTACCGACCTATCTAAAAAACATTTTGGCGAAGAGAGCTTTTATTATATGGTGTCGCTAAATAATCTTGGATACATCAATTTTGCCATACGTAACTATAGCGAGTCTATAAAGCAAGGCAACAAGGTGTTAGAAATTGCAAAAAAACTTTACGGAGATTCACATCCTGCCTATGCTCGAGTGCTTAACAATCAGGCTCAAGCTTTAATGGAAATAGGCAACTATGCCGAAGCCATAAATTATCAAAATACCGCCCTAAATATTCAAAAAGAGAAATTAGGCGAAGAGCACGCCGAGTATGCAGAAACACTCCAAGCTCTCGCATGGTTGTACTATTTAAATAAAAACTATTCTAAAGCAATCTCCGTAGGCACCCGTGCCACAGAAATCCGCAAAAAACTCTTCGGCGAACACAATGTCAACTATGCCAAATCAATAGCCAACCTTGCCGATTATTATGCCCAAACAGGTAAATACAACGAGGCTATCAATCTTGCACAAAATGCTCTAAATATTTTCAACAATGTTTTGGGCGAAAAACACTTGCGGACATACAGCACACAAAACCGTCTTGCAGGATACTATCTCAACTCCGGCAACTACGACAAATCGGCAGAATACTTTAAGCAAAGCTACAAAAACGCAAGAGCTTACGTGCTAAATAATTTTGCATCAATGACCACAAAAGAGCGTTCCAATTTTTGGAAAAACCTATCGTTTATTCGCGACCGTCTGCCCTACGCCGCCTATAGAATAGCAACTACCAAAGGTATATCTTCCAAAGTGGATTCTACATTAAGCTCGCTTGCCTACGATGGTCAGCTATTTACCAAAGGCTTATTGCTCAACACCGAGCTCGAAATTCAAAAACTCATTGAGCAAAGCGGCGACACAGCATTGGCAAACAAATATTTTATGATTAAGCAAGAACGTGCTGCCCTCGACAACCTACTTCAAATACCCGTTGAAAATAGAGAAATGAATGCTGATTCGCTTCAAAAGGTTATCGACAACGAAGAACGCAGCCTTGTGGAATCATCAAAAAAACTTGGCGACTATACCAAAAACCTTGCTATCGGTTGGCAAGACGTGCAGAAAAAACTAAAAACGAACGACATTGCCATAGAATTTGCCACCATACGCGACACTGCCTCTAAGCAACCAGTATATATGGCATTAGTGCTAAAAAAAGATATGGAGTATCCCAAAACGATAAAACTATTTTCGTGGGATGAATTTAGCTCAATAAGAATCAAAGAGTATTACCTCACCAACAAACTCTACAACCTTGTGTGGAATCCTCTTAAACCGTATCTCAACAATGTAAACACAGTATACTTTGCCCCCGCAGGCAAGCTTCACACCATAGGCATAGAATATTTGTTCAACGACGACAGCATACTATTTGCCGAAAAATACAACACTTACCGTTTGTCGTCGACCCGCGAACTTGCCATTGAGCACACCATCAACCCCAACAAAAAAGCCACCACCTACGGCGGCATTCAGTATAATTTTTCGCAAGAAGAATGGGATGGCATCAAAGACATAAACGATTCGATACAACGCAACTACCGCGATATTCCGCAGATAGGTCCAAAATTCAGAGGCAACACAATAACATATCTCGAAGGCACAAAGGTAGAATCTTCGCAAATTGCCGACATTCTGCGCTCTGCCCATTACGAAATCAACTCACTGAGCGACGACAACGCCACCGAAGAATCATTTAAAATGCTTTCGGGATTAGGTATCAAGATATTGCATATAGGCACACACGGTTTTTACGAAGATGAAGATGATATTGAAGATGCCGGATACTCGTTTTACTCAGCCACACAACAGAGCGACGAAGACCGTTCGCTAAGTTGCAGCGGATTGCTCTTTGCCGGTGCCAACTCTACTATAAATCCAAGCCTCGATGCCGAGATTCCCGAAGGCGCCGACGACGGCGTGCTCACAGCCAAAGAAATATCGAGGTTAGATTTTCAAGGTCTCGACTTGGTGGTGCTGTCGGCGTGTCAAACAGGCTTAGGTGAAATCACAGGCGAAGGCGTATTTGGATTGCAACGCGGATTTAAGAAAGCCGGCGCACAAACCATAGTGATGAGTCTTTGGAACGTGGCAGACGAATCTACACAACTACTAATGGTTGAGTTTTTTAAAAACCTTGCCGCCGGAGCTAACAAACGCGCCGCATTTATTGCCGCACAAAAAGTTGTACGGCAAAAATATCCCAATCCTCTGTATTGGGCGGCGTTTGTAATGATAGACGGTATCTGATATTACAATGCTTTTACAAGGCGTGCTGTGTAATAGGTCTTCGGGTCAAAAACTGAACCTTGAGCTCCAGTATAAATAGTATATGAAGTAATACCCATCCTACCTTTCTTTGTAAGAGATTGTGACTTAGTTTTTGAGGTAGTTATACGAAATGTCATAAAAGATTTTTTACCATCTTCTTGAGGCGCAATCCAATATTGCCCCAATTCATTCTCTTCCTTCCATGTACCAAACAAAGATTTACCGTCATAATAATAGTAACCACGGGCTTGCAAAAACAACGATCCGTGGTCGTTGTAAAAACGTATACCTTTTATATTATTTTCATCTACACCAATTTCGTCGTCCAATTCATCCAATTGTTCAAATTCTTGCAAAGTTGGGCAACGGTCGTTGGTGGAATTAACATTTACCTTCTCATATGAGGGTTTTTCCCATCTTCCATCGTTACTCGTTCTCCATAGTAGTATTTTGGAGACATTGTTAATTTCTGTATTTTGTCCAAGGTCAACGTGATCGGTACAAGAGATTGTGTAAACGTTGCCGGCTACGAGGGTTTTCTCACCTTTGAGACGGGTGGTAACTTTTGTGCCGCCCTCTGCAGCGTACCAATATTTATGTGAATCAGGATTAATGTCGCGCCAAGCTCCGTTTAGATACACTTGATTTTGCTCGGGAGCAAGAATAAACTCAAGATATGCCATATTGTCTTCAAGAGTCACGCTTGTTGCTGAACCGAAGGTGAATGTGGCAGTATAATTATGAGCGCATTTGCTCATAAGGTCGGCGAGCGAAGTTGTGGAGTAATTGATGGTGCGACCATAATTATAGATCACGGTGGCAGTGAGAGTTGTTCCTGCTTCAGGCTCGCCGCCTTGTTCGTCCCAGCTACCATCAAAAATACCGTTGCCTTTGTCGTCTACTTTTGTCAGCCACAATGTTGCTTTATGTGTATTGTCTGCGGAATTAACATACATATATATATTATTATCCACATCTGAAGTCTCAAACTTCATAGTAACGATTTTGTTTTCAGTATCATCGCTGTACGCAATTTTGGATAGCGTATTGCTATATGTTGCCACGGCTTTGATCGAAAACGGGATGCCGTTAGACGTAATATCAGGCTTTTGCTCGTCTGACGTCTGCACTGTATTATCATCATCCTTGCTGCACGATGTTGCTAACATTACAGCTGCCATCAAAGGCAGCAATTTAATAAAAGACTTTTTCATAGTAGTGTCCTCCTTATTAATTAGTCCCAATTATTGCGTTTTACACCTTTGAATCCCGCACCTGTGCCACCGCTCGAACTTAGCAATGTGGTTGTAGTGTCGAGAATGATTACTTCGATAGATGGCGTCTGGTACTGTTTTTTCTCAGTTGCCACGCTGTTAGAGACAGAATTTTGTGTTTGTTTGGGTTCCATATTGAAGTGGGTTTTGAGGTTGTTTGTTCAAAATTTCAATGATGCAAATATAATACAATTTATTGATATTTAGCAAAAAAAAAATGGGACGTGGCGTGCCGCGTCCCAACATTTTTTTACTATGATTTATTTACACATATTTCAAAAGATCCTTACCAATATCCCTTCTATGATATGCGCCTTCAAAAGATATTTTGGCAATGCCGTTTAATGATTTTTGAAGGGCAGAGGGGATGTCGTTGCCAAGCGACGATACGGTGAGCACACGTCCGCCGTCGGTAACTATTGCGCCGTCTTTCTCTTTGGTGCCAGCGTGAAATACGATAGAGTCTTTCACTTGGTCAAGTCCGTTTATCTTAAAGCCTTTTTTGTAATCTTCAGGATAGCCGCCCGATGCAAGCACCACGGTGGCGGCGGTTTGAGAGTCGATTTCGCATTTTTTGCCATTGAGATTGCCCTGAGCGGCAG
>JAGCNK010000071.1 GCA_017645985.1 Bacteroidales bacterium
GCGTCGCTCACTTGCCACAGTGAGCAAACGATGTTTTTGGCACCGGCATATATCAGCGAACGACCAAGACCAATCACACCTTCACCTTGCGAAATCTTGCCCAAACCGGTTTCGCAGGCTGACATTACCACGAGGTCGGCGTTGAGTTTGAGGTTGTAAATTTCGCCATTGTAGAGCATTCCGTCGTCGGTAGTACCCTCTTTTTGCGACAGCATAAGTCCGCTAAGTTCAGGATGTTCGCTGTTGACCGTGCCGTGAGTGGCTATGTGTATTACGTTGTAGTTTCTCAGGTCGGTAGATTTGATGGCTGTTTCCGATGCATCTTTGCGCAAGAGGTATTCGGCAAGCATTTTTTCATTTATGATTTTTTCGGCAATGGCTTGCACCTCGGTAACGGTTTCGGGAATAGCCCTTACCTGTTCGCCCTTAAAGGTGCACGGGTTTTCGGCGTCGAATGCGGGCGCAATACCAAGCCAATTGATGTTGAGATTGGTGCGCGGCTGTGTCATACGACGTAGCGCAAGAAACGACGAATAGTTGTAGTTGATTTGATATTTTTTTATGAGGTAAGGCATTTTGTTAAACGAATTGTCGTTGGCATTAACGGCTTCGGTGAGCAATGCTTCAAAAGGAATCACAAAAAGACTTCCGTCGGGTATAATGGTGATTTTGGTGATGTTAGACGGAATATTGTGAGGAAAAATGTTTTCGTAAATCGAAAATGCTAATTCTTTGTATTTTTTTACACTTTCGGTATTGTATTTTGTCATATTGTTAACCAAGTCGGCGGTAGTTTTAGCCAATTGGTTTTGACTTTGCCAATAGTTGTTGATAGTGCAAGTGGTTTTGGTTACTGTAATGTAATATACTTCGTAACGTCCTGTAAAATAACTGATAACCATTTCGTTGGCTTCCAAATTTTGTTGAATTTCGTAGAGCGAAGGTATTTTTTGCGAAAATTTGGCAGCGTAGTATTCGGGATACTCTTTTTCAAAACGGTTGATAAGTGCATTTAACTTTTTGGTTACGTCGAAGAGTTGGTTTTTGAGATACGATGTGGACTTGTGGTTCTCCTCGTCGGCAATCATTTTTTTGAAATATGCAATTTTGTCCGATAGATTTTTCTCCTCGGCAATCAGTTCGTCGGGAATGTCGGAAAATTCTGTTGCACCGGTTTGTGCCAATGCTTCGAGCAGTGTGGCTGCTTTGCTTTTTTCAGAAAACATAAACGCCGATGCGAGGTTTGCCATATCGTAAGGCGACTCTTTATAAATATTGTTGGCAGCGTAAAGACCACATTCAAACACCTCTTTGGTTAATGCGCTAAGCGAAATACGGTCGGCTTCAGAAATGATTGATTTGCGCACATCGTCGATAATGTCGGCGGTTTGCTTGATACATTCCACGGTGTTGGTAAGGAGTTCTTTTTGCTTGATGCTGTCGTAGAGTTGCAGAGTGGCACGAGCCTTATTTTTGAGTGCTTCGATAAGTCTGATGCCGTTTTGATATCTGCCCAGATTCGGATTTTTGTAGATGTCGGTGCTGTCAAACTCGTAGTGATCGAGATTGCACATTATACTTTTCTGATAGTTGATGATGGCGTTTTTGTAGTCGTTGAGGTTCATATAAGTGGAACCGAGATTGATGTATGGCTCTATCAGTTTGGCGTGTTTTCGGTTGAGCGATTTGGAAATAATGTTGATACTTTTTTCGAAGTTTTCGGCAGCTTCGATGTTCTTGTTTTGGTGAAGGTTTACGATTCCCACATTGTTGCACACAACACCGTAGTCGATAGATTCTTTTCCGTATGTTTCGCCAAAAACGTTCATAGCGCGGTTGAAGAATTTAAGAGCTGCATCGTCGTTTTCGTTTGCCTCGTAGATAAGTGCTATGGCGTTGTAGATATTACCCAAGTCGGGATGCTTGTTGCCGTAATGTTTGGCAAGTATGTCGCCCGATTTGAGATACATTTTGAGCGAATTGTCTAAATCACCGTTTTGATAAAGCACCATAGCTTGATAGTAATAATCTTTGTAAAGTTGCAAACCGTCTTCGCCAAACATCTGTTTTTTGGTTTCGATGGCTTTGGTGATGTATGTGTCGGCGTTTTCGAGTTCGCCCTTGGTAATGTAATTAGAACCTAAGCCGGAATAGATATCGCCAAGAAAACGGCTGTTTTCGTGAGTTTTTTCTACAATTTGCAAAGCTGTGTTGTAGTATTCGTCGCTTTTGTCTACATTGCTTTTGGCGTTTTCAAACTGTCCGAGCGAAAGGTAAATCTCAATCAAGTTTGGCGATGTTTCGCCTTCGAGTTTTATAAAAGTTTCTTTGGCTTGCTGAAAATGCACCAATGCAGAATCGCCATTGCCCACAAAAGCCTCAATGGAAGCAAGGTTTCGAGTGGCGTTGGCTGTTTTGCGGTGTTCTAATCCGTATTTTTCCAAATAGATGGTGTAAGTTTTTCTAAAATATTCGGTAGCCTCGTTTACCTTGCGGGTGTTGGAATAGATTTGCGCCTGAATGTTGTAAAGCTCTGCCATAAGGTCAAGGTTTGGCGGAGTAAGAGTGTCGGCGCCTTGAATAGCGTTGGTAATGGTTCGCTGCGCATTGTTGAAGTCGTTTTTGTACATATACGCAGTGGCGAGGGCGTGCTGCACCGTAAAGTAGTTTGACATATAGTCTTTCTCTTTGAAAATAGCCGACGATTTTTCAAAATTTTTGACAGCGAGGTCAAATTGCGCTTGTGATAAAGCCTGATTACCTTGGTTGTAAAGGTTGACGGCATCGTCGAATGACTGCGAAAATGCAGTGGTACTGCCAGTTGCGATGGCAATTAGAATTAATAGTAATCTCTTTCTCATTTTGTTCATTTTTTTTGAGCATAAAATTAATCAATTTTTTTGAAACTTTTTCGTTTATCTTAATATGTTTGCAAAAAGTTTTTTTTATTTTTCAACTAAGAATAAGTTAAATTCGAATATGAGCAGGATTTTAACGGCTATAATGCTGTTGTGGTGCGTTACTCTCAATGCACAAACTATTGAAACCCCTGAAATACTGAGCGTTTCGGTGGATACAGTGAGCGGACGTCCCGTAGTTCGTTGGAAAATGTCGAATCCGCAAAGCGTTGACGGATATGTTATTAAGCGACTTATTTACGATGGGGTAGGAGTGATGCCCAACACCTATAATAATGTTACCGTGATCGACAACAATATGGTTTTTGAATGGGTTGACAATGTTACAGAGTATTCTACCAAGGCACTTCCCGATGAGCGTGTGGAAAAATATCGTGTGGCGGCGTTTGTTGACAACGGACAGCAACGCAAATACAGCCTTATGAGCGAAGAGGTATCAACTATCATTACCACAGCATCTTATGATAAATGCACTCGTGAATATTCTCTCCATTGGACTGGAGAATTGGGTGTGGATGTAGATTATTTTTATGTTTATTCAGGAGTGAACGGTTTTGGCAGTAGAATTGCCGTGGTAAGTGCCGACACTGTGTTTTCTACCACTTTTGATGATTTTGTAGAAAATCGCACTTTTGGTGTGGAGGCTGTGCTCAAAAACGGCGAAACGATGTTTTCACCATTGACAAGAGTTTTTGCCCCAAAAGTGGATGTGCCTGATATGAAGGTGCTGTCCGTGTCGGTAAACGATCAAAACACTTTGGATATTACTGTTAATGTGGCTGAAAGTCAAGATGTGGTTAAAACTGTACTTATTCGCCGTCAGACCCTTGGTGCACACGACCAAAACGACACTATCCCCCTGCCGTTGCATACCGACGGCAATTATGTGGCCAACGATCCAAATGTAGATGTGTCAACAAGATACGATTATCTGATTGCAGTTTTTGGCGAGTGCGGCACTCCGTTGGAGTTTTCGTATGCGGCGCAGAATATAGTTTTGGAGGTGTCGGCCGACGATGCTACAAGCAATCACCTTACGTGGAATTATCCTCCTGGCTACTCTGCGGCTTCTTTTGCTGTATTTTTGATAGACGACAACGGTGAGCGGACAGTTTTGGACAATGTGTCGATGGAGACCGAATACACCCACAGCCTATCTAATATCATAGCCAACAGCAACCACAACACGGGCAAGTTCTGCTATCAAGTGTTGCTTTCAGACCTCTCATCATCGCAGAGCGACAATGCCGTGCAGTATTCTAATATAGTGTGTGTGGATCGCGAGCCGGTTTTGTTTGTGCCCAACGCCATCAATCCCGATGCCGACATTCTCGACAACCGTTATTTCCGTCCCCGTGCGGGTTTTATCAACGATTATAAGATGAATATCTACAACAAGCGTGGCGAACTCCTTTTTATCACCACCGACCCCGAACAAGGTTGGGACGGTAAAAACCGCAGCGGAAAACTCTATCCTCCTGATGCTTACGTTTATGTTATCTCTTTTAAAACAGCATCGGGAAAGACAAAGCAACAGTCGGGTTTTGTGAATTTAGTTTACAATCAGTAAGTTTTTCTGTCTTGTAAATCCTTATATTTCAATCTTATAAAACTTTTTTCAAAAAAATCATCAAAAAAACACCAAAAAATTTGGAGGGTAAATCTTGTTGCCGTATTTTTGCAGTGTACTAATACATTAATACACTATGATACTAATTAAGGACATAAAATTCAGTTATTCTAAACACGAGGTGTTTGATAATCTGAGCCTTACTTTTGAAGAAGGTAAAATATACGGTCTGCTCGGACTCAACGGAGCAGGCAAATCCACACTGCTCTATCTTATGTCGGGATTGTTGTTTCCCGATGCTGGTTCGATCAAGTTCAACGATTATGATATGACCAAGCGAAATCCCAACGCTCTTGCCAACCTCTTTCTCGTGCCCGAGGAGTTTGAACTGCCGAAGGTAAAATTTGAGAAATATGTTAAGCTCTACGCTCCGTTTTATCCCAACTTCAGCCGCGAGACTTTCGACAGATGTCTCGAAGGTTTTGGAATGAATGCCGACGTGCGTTTAGACAAGCTCTCTATGGGTCAGAAGAAAAAGGCGTTTATGTGCTTTGCCCTTGCCGCCAACACTTCGCTGCTGATTATGGACGAGCCCACCAACGGTTTGGACATTCCTTCAAAAAGCCAGTTCCGCCAGGTGGTATCTTCTTGTATGAACGATACCCGCACTATCATCATCTCTACCCACCAGGTGCGCGATGTGGAGAACCTTATCGACCACATCACCATCATCAACGATAAGAAATGCGTGTTTGACCGCAGCGTGGCCGACATCACCGACCGTCTTTCGTTTGCTGTGGGCAAGCCCGACAACGCTATCTTTACTCAGGACAGTTTCGGCGGCGGCATATCAGTAAGTCCGCGCCAGGGTTCTGACGACGAGACTCCCCTCAATATCGAAGTGCTGTTTAATGCCGTGCTGTCGGAGGGCGACAAAATTTCTAATCTTTTTGCTTAAAAAAGGAGGCTGATATGAATTCTGTGTTTAATTTCAAACGGTTTTGGCATACTCTTCAAGAAGAGTTCTGCCTGTCTGCCAAGCCTTTGACTATTTTTGCCATTTTTCTTGTGGGACTTAGCGCTCTTACTGCATTGTCGCTGATGGCACATTTAGACCACATTGCATTACTCTTGTGGGTTGTGCTTATTTCCGGAAGTATGTTCGGCGTATGGCATTTTTCTGCCAAGGTGATTAAAAACATCGCCACCGACAAGGGTTTTGTGTCGTTCACGCTGTTGCCCGCATCCCCTTTGGAAAAATTCTGCTCCCGTCTGGTAGTTTTCCACTTTGTGCCTATACTGTTGTGGATAGCGTTGTCGATAGTTCTGATAAATATTCCCGTGGTGCACGAGGTTTATTTTGGGCATACTCCGGGCGGAACGTATGGAGTTTATGCTTTATTTCTTGCCATTTTGATCTTGTTTGCCGCCATCAATGTGTTTTGGGCTGTCGTGTTCAAACGTTTTGGTTTTGCGGTTTCCGCTATTGTTACTGCCGCGTCGGTAGTGCTTATTACTTATGGTCTGGACAATTCCAACCTGATGTTTCTTGATCCTATTGCCCGGTATATCGAGCGCGACCACGTAAATGCATATATTGTGGGTGGCGAGGTTACCGCAGCATTTTGCGCTATTGTTTACTGTCTGTCGTTTTTGATTTACCGACGTAAACAATTGATTTTTAAACTTCTAAAACTTCGTTAGAGATGGAAAGATTTAATTTCAAAAGATTGGTTAAGGTTATGCGAAGCGACCTTTGCGAATTGGGTGGCGCATTGTTGATACTCGCCATATTTATGGTGCTGATGGTGATATTGTACGATCTTCTTTTCGCGATATTCATACTCGATTCAGAACCGATCAGGAATTTGACCAACTTTACCATATATGTGGCGCTCACCTCGTCGGTGGCGTTTCCCTGTGCCATTTTCTACAATTTGAACAAACCAGCGCGTGCCGTGCCGTATATCACGCTTCCTGCCACAAGTTTTGAAAAATATGTGTCAAGGGTGTTTCTCTTTTGGTTCGTGCCTCTGCTGTTCGCCTTTGTGATGTTTTGGTTTCTGCCTCACACCACACCTGTTGACGACACAGTGTCTTCGTTTACCAATATCTGGCGTGCCTACCGCCTGCGTATCAATTGCTTTATAGCTATGTCGGCGCTGATGATTCTGGGCAGCGCATTTTTCAAAAAAGGTGCGTTCGGCAAAGTGGCAGCTATTGTTGCCGTTGTGCTGATAGCTGTTTTATGCGTGTTTGCACAGTTTAGACACGGGATTAAAGAGTTCGCGAATAACTATATTCCGCAGTGGGTAGCCGATTTTGCCAACTATATCGAAGCCGAGCACTTCAGGATATCGGTGTTCCAGCTCTCTTGCAGTTTTGCGTTGGTGGCAATAGCCCTTGTTGTTGCCTACTATAGATTCAAACGTTTCACATTAAAATCGTAAGTTACTATGGATTTCAAAGAAAGCAAGCCTATATATTTGCAGATAGCCGACCGTATCTGCAACGAGATATTGACGGGCAAATATCCTGACAACGAGCGTATTCCGTCGGTTAGGGAATATGCCGCGTCGTTGGAGGTGAATGCCAACACCGTGGTGCGCTCGTACGATTATTTGCAAAACAACGAGGTGATATTCAATAAGCGCGGCATCGGCTACTTTGTGTCGGAGGGTGCCGCCGACAAGATTCTGATTATACGCCGCAACTTGTTTATGTCGTCGCATCTGGAAGATTTCTTCAAGGAAATAGATATGCTGCATATCTCAATCAACGAAATTGTTGAACTTTATAAAAACCGCAAATAATGAAAAAGTTTATATTCCTAATAATGATTACTGTCGGGGTTGCCGCATGCAACCCCTACGGCAGTGAGATTCCCCAAAAGCTTGTGGGCAACTGGATTAACCAGGACAACGGTGATTGGGAATACGGTTTGTTTGAGGAGTTCGCCATTGCCCGAAACTATTTTTGGAAATATGTTTCGGTTAGCGACAACGCTATTGTGATTAGCAAAGATGCTCCCTACAATCAGCAGATTACCTTGAATATCAATCTGATAAACGATACCACGCTTGATATCAACGGACAGCAGTACCGCAAGGCTACCATACCTGTCAACTTGGCTGATTATCCTCTCAATGCTCTCCCTGATTATGTGCGAGATCTGGCTGCCGCCAACTACCAACGGCTTACCGATTTTCCCCACGTGGAGCCCGACACCACTGATTTTGTGCCGTTTAGCTACAACCATGTGGATTCGGCTGTGGTGCTTGGCTACCACCGCAATACCGCCCAAGGTCTCAGCTCGTTTTTCGAGCGGTACAGTTCTGCACCTTACCCTGTCTGGGGAATGTTTGACGCAGTGTGGCTGGTGGAAGATACGCTGTGGAATTACGGCCGTCGCTCCAACCTCTTGTGGAAGTTTAACGGCGTGGCGTCGCTTGATATGTCTAGCCTGCTGCAATGTTGGAGTTTTGCCAATCTGCCGTATGTTTTGCAGGCAAACGACACTATGCTTGTGTATACCAATTATGAAACTCTGCCTTTTGGCATTTGTCGGAAAGAGCATTATGTGATGGGGTCAAACCAGCGTTTGTGCCGCGAACAGAATGCCTTTTACAATTGGTTGGTTACTAAGAATGGGTCGGCTTTTTCTATTGGGCAGAATAGCAGTCATTACTTGTCCGACTCTGCATTTTATGCCAACCGGCTGGCCGATTATCACAAAAACAGCTATTATTTGGAAACCTATATCAATGAAAGCAAGCTTCCCCTGTCGAAGAAATTTGTACGCTACAACACTGCCTTGATCAAATATCGTTTTGCATTGGACGTGTGCGGCATCAATATGGCCGACGAGGTGCTCGACACTCTCAAAATCAACGAAGACGATTTCGTAGTGTCTGTGGCATTGATGTATGCTTTTAAGCGTGTATTGAACAAAGATTCACGTCTTTATTGCGATTCGGATACCTGCTATCTGCCTGCTACACAGGAGAATATTAATAAGAATCCCGGCTTTATACTATGCAAGGATGAAGAAGACCACCGTCGCCTTGTAAATCCCAAGGTGATTGACGATTTGGGCTTGAGCAGAGATTTTGCCGATTATTTCCGTTTTTATCAGGAGCAGAATTTTAAAGGAAATACAACAACCATTATAGATTAATCATTTTAAATTGAAACCGCTATGAAAAAACTGATTATAATATCCGCAGTGTTGGCCTGCATTATAGCATCGTGCAACCCCTACGGCAGCGAAATTTCCGACAAACTCAACGGATGCTGGATAAATCCCGAAACCGGTGAATGGAAGTACGGATTTTTTGAGGAGTTTGCCATCTACAACAATGATTTTTGGCGTTATTATTCGGTGTCGGACAATCAGATAGTATTGTACAAAGACACCGCCACTCAGGAATTCTTTATCAGCGAAAAGGTGCTGCCCGACATTCCCGACAGCCAAAAATCGTTTATCAGTTTCAGTTTTCTAAACGATTCGGTTTTGGAGATTGACGGCAAGCGTTATCAAAAAAACGACTATTCGCGCTTTAGCTATCACAAAGGTTTTGACTTCTACGGCTGCGCTGAATATCTGCTCCAAAAATTCCAAAACCGAACCGATGTTGAGGTCGACACCACTGATTTTGAGCCACACTCATACGATTTCGCCTACGAGGACACCTGTATGGTGTTTAGATATTATCACCGAAATACTGCCAAAGGTTTTAATTCTTTAGAACGACGTTTTGCAAAACAACAATTTTGGTATGAGGTTGAAACCAATTATACTTCGTTTGATATTGATATTATAGGAAGGCTCCATACACCTTCTTGGATTGACACGCTTTCGCATTACGGCTGCCGTTTTGAATGTCCGCTTTTTGGGGCTCCAATGATGACGATCGGAAGTTTTCGCTTGTTTCAGTATGGAGATTTTTCGCATGATGTGCCATATTTTATTGAAAAAAACGACACAATGATGTTCTTAGCCAATCAAGAGACATTCAGAAACGATAGGCAAAGAGTTCTCCGTTGCGAACATTATGCTATGGGCGGCAACAGCCGATACATTCAAGAACAAGACGCCTTGTATTATTATGTACTTATAAACCACAAGGGTGAGGATCCTTTATATTATAATTGTATGCCATACAGAGCACGTAACGATTTAGGAGATTCGGCATTTTTCGCTCAACGCTACAATATATATGTGGGAGACACCACATTGCTCTACAACTTTATTAAGGATTGCAAAGTGCCGCTTTCTTACAAATTCAAGCGTTTTAACCGCAACTTTTTGTTCAACTCTTTTGCCAACGACGTGATCGGATGCAAAGAGGCGGATGAGTTTTTTGCACAGGATCTCCATCTCAACGAGGATGACATTATGCTTTTCCCCCAAGGAGGTGCTTTTATTGTTAAGTATGTAGTGTACAAAGATTCGATACAATATTGCAAATCTTTTCCTGGCGATACTTTAGCGCATATTGCTGTTACCCCAGAGAATATGCAAAAGTATCCTGATTATATTCCTTATAGATGTAATAACAATCCGGTACTTATTAATCCGCAAATGGTTAAGGATTTGGGTTTTAGTAGCGATTTTTTTGACTGGTGTGTTTTTATATGTGCATCGCAATATTTATCAGGCTATTATAAATCTGATGATCCGGATACTTTTTCTGGCAAATGGTTGTATCCAAGTGTTGAAGAGTACGAAATAGAGCACCTCACCCGTATAGTGAAAGAACCCTATGCTGAGTTGTTGCAAGATAGGATAAAATGGAATAACGATGGTGAAAATCATTACTAATTCATATTTTTTTCATTTTCAGCTGTAATATTTTTTCACTTCGGTTGTCTATTCTTCAAAAAATTATCAATCAATATTTGTTTAACTGATTATAAAATACTAATTTATGAAAAGATTATTGCTACTTATTATCGCCCTGCTGCCGATGATGTCGATGGCACAGCGCACAATAGAGAATCCTATTATAGGCGCACGCAGTATGGGCACTTGTGTTGGTTTCTTTATCGACAAGATAGAACTCTCAAACACATCAACCAAACTCTATCTCACCAATTATCACGGATATAAGGAGGGACAGATGAAGATTTCTTCAGGTACTACCCTCCGCTCCGGCGACAAACGTTGGAAGGTGGTTTCTGCCGAGGGAATCAATCTCGACGAACCCACTTTGCCAAAAGACAATGTGGAATTTGTAACTCATTTTGTGCTCAATTTCCCCGCCATCGACCCGAAGCTTGAAACCGTCGACTATATTGAGTCGGATGATCCAAACTCGTTTCAACTTTTCGACGTAGCCCTCACCGACCGTGCCGCCGCCGAAATCAAAAAGCGCAACACTGTTCCCGACGAGGTAAAAAACTACGCCAAAAATATCAAAGACAACGGCGAGAGTCTCGACAAGAACGGCTTTTCGATGCAAGACGCCATCGTAAAAGGCAAGCTTTATGGTTTTGACAAGAGGTTTTTTGGAGGCACTGCCAATCCCGAAATCACTGTGTATATCTTCAATCCTTTTACGGCGGAGCAGGACAACTACCACGCCACGGTAGCAACCGACGGCTCTTACGAAATCCACGTGCCGATGACCAGCAAATATCAGGTGGTTTATCTTTCGATGACTCCTATTATTCACGGTCAAATAATGCTTTCTGCCGGAAAAACAGTTGTTGCCGATTTTGATTTCTGTCAGATTTACCGTCCGTGGGAACTTCCTGCCAACAAGCTGCTGCCATACTTCTCGGGCGAGAATGTGGACATAAATTTTGCCCTTAGCAACGATCTTATCGATGGTTTTTACCGTCTTTATATCAACGGCAGCGTGGATGTGCAAAAACGTTACGTAAACTATTCGCCTGAGGAGTTTCAGGATTATATTCTTAATGCGTTCGACAGTTTCTGCTCGGGCGTTATCGACAAATCGCCGTTTACCAAACGCGCCAAGGAACTTCTCATAATATCCGCCAAAAGCGAAGCTGCATATCTCTTGTCGCAGTATCCCTCACTTGTACAGCGTGCTTACCGCCAAATCAACGGCAAAACGGGTCGCGAGCCTATACCTGAATTTACTATGCCTGAATATGACGAACAGTATTTGGATTATCACAAACTGCTTGGCCTTGACGATGATATGATGTTTTATGCCAATGCTTTCGCTTACAATATCAGCGGTTGGGAAATGTGTTTCTTCCACGTGTATAGAAAATTTAGGATCTACAATAATTATTACAATTTTATCGCCGACATTTGGGAAAACCTTCCCACAAAGGTGAAAATGACAAAGGCAGAAAAAAAGATTGCTCCTGTTTATGCCCAGAAAGTTCGAGAGCGCGACAATGCATTGACTGACGAAGAGAAGGCTTTTAGAAATAAATTTGCAGACGATTTTGATCACCAAGAGGATATTGCAATAGCTGAAAAGGAAAAAATTGCTGATATGAATTTTGTAAGGCTTTTGGGCGAGGGCGATTGCTATTTCAAGGATTTTATCAAGTTGCAAGAATATTGTAAACCACTTAACCGTCAGACTGTTGTGCCTGATTCTATTGTTGCTGAAATTGAAAAGATGCGTTTCCCCTTCTATGCCGAATATGTTAAAGCTCGTAATGCAAGACTTTTGGCTCAGATAGAGGCAGAGAAACAGCGTGGCGGTTATTATCTGCACACGGTTAGCGACAGTGAGGGTGATTCGCTCTTGGAAGAAATTCTCAAAGACTATAGGGGCAAGGTGGTTTTTATAGATTTTTGGAACACTTGGTGCAGTCCGTGCCGTTCCGCCATTCAGCAGATGAAGCCTATGAAACGAACCTTAGATGGCAAAGACGTTGAGTTTGTGTACATTGCCAGCACTTCCTCGCCCGAAAACGAATACGCAGGTATGATACCGTCAATGCACGGTCACCACTACCGCCTCTCCGAACGTCAGTACGAATCGTTGCTGCGCAAATGGAACTTCACCGGCATACCCTCATACCTCATTATCGGCAAAGACGGAATGGTAAAAGACTATCACACAGGATTTCAACACGCCGAGTATTACAAACAGAAGATTAATGAAGAGTTGAATAAGTGATTAATAAATAGTTTATTGAACATAATTTGCGGTCTGAAATTTTTTGACCGCAAATTATTTTGAATTATCTGTGAATTATAATTACCTTTGTCCGAACCATTAATAGCGAAAAATTATGTGGAATCCTAAGGCACGACGCATACCATACGGCATTCAGGGCTTTGAAATGCTCCGCCGCGACAATTGTTACTACGTTGATAAAACCCGCTTTATCCAAGAGATAGAGTACGCCAACAAGTATTTCTTCTTGGTGCGTCCTCGTCGTTTTGGTAAAACATTGACAATGACGATGTTGGAGACGTATTACGACATCAATAAGAAAGAAAAGTTTGAAGAGATTTTTTCAGGACTTTGGATTGGCGACCACCCGACGGCAAATCGTAATTCGTATTTGGTGCTTGAATTGAATTTTGCAATGGTAAACGGCAATATCGACGATTACAAGAAGAATTTCGATTCGTATTGCCACCTTAGGTTCAAGAACTTCTGTGATGTTTATTCGCAGTATTTTCCCTCCAATGCCAGAGAGGAATTGGAAAAATTGAACAAAAATGCCGTTGACGAACTGAAATACATCATTCAGGAGTTGGAAAAAACCGACAAGAAGATTTATCTTTTTATCGACGAATACGACAATTTTACCAACAACATCCTTTCCGACTACACGCTGCTTGGCCGTTATATGGACGAAACGCACCGCACGGGATACTTGCGCACATTTTTTAACGCTCTTAAAGATGGCTCGAAAGGCGTAATAGAAAGGCTTTTCATCACGGGAGTTTCGCCTGTAACTCTCGACGACCTTACGAGCGGTTTCAACATCGGAACAAACTACTCCACCGATGCGCGTTTCAACGAAATCACAGGCTTCACCGAACAGGAAGCCCGCGAAATGCTCAATTATTACAGCGAGTATTTCAAATTTCCGTGTTCAGTTGACGAAATCATCGAGACTATCCGCCCGTGGTACGACAATTATTGCTTTGCAAAAGATTGTTTTGGCGAAACTACAATGTACAATTCGGATATGTTGCTTTACTTTACTGACAAACTTTGCAATAGTGGCAAGTTGCCTGAAAACATCATCGACAGCAACATCCGCACCGACTACGGCAAACTCAAAATGCTTATCCGCAAGGACAAGGAGATGGATTTTGAAGGTTCGATAATTCAAAACCTTGTTACA
>JAGCNK010000072.1 GCA_017645985.1 Bacteroidales bacterium
CTTGAACATATAATTGATTATGCCATAGAGTATTACACCAATATCAAGAACAAATATGGCAAAGACCGTCAACGTCGCACCGAAATCAAAAATTTCGACAATATTGTGGCAAAAGAGGTGGTTGTGGCCAACGAAAAACTCTATGTAAACTGGGACGACGGTTTTGCTGGTATGGGTCTCAAAAAAGACGAATTTATCTGCAACTGTTCTAATTTAGACGATGTTATAGTTTTCCATCGCAATGGAAAATACACTATATCAAAGATTTCAGACAAGTTCTTTATCGGCACCGACGCTATCTACGTCAATGTGTTCCGCAACAACGACGAACGCACTATCTACAACGTTATCTATCGCGACGGCGCCACCGGCATTTCGTATGCCAAGCGTTTCTCTGTCAAGGGCATAACCCGCGACAAGGAGTACGATGTAACCCAGGGCACCCAGATGAGCGAGGTGCTCTATTTCTCGGCCAACGCCAACGGCGAGGCTGAGACTGTGAAGATTCTGCTCAAAGCCCGCGCCAAGCTCAAAAAACGCTCGTGGGAATACGACTTTGGCACTCTCAGCGTCAAGAACCGTGCTTCGATGGGCAACATTATTTCCAAGTATCCTGTTCACAAGATTACCAAAATCAATTCGGGCGTAAGCACTCTCGGCGGACTGAAGATTTGGTTCGACCCCTCTGTGATGAGGCTCAACACCGACGAACGAGGCGACTATGTCGGCGAGTTCTCTGGCGACGACCGCATCGTTTCGGTTACACAGAACGGCTACTACCGTATTACAGGCTACGACCTCAGCACGCATTTCGACGACGACACCGTGCTTATTCGCAAGTTTAATCCCGAGACCACTATTTCGCTCGCATATTTCGATGCCGACCTTGGGTTCGGCTATCTCAAACGCTTCAATTTCGAACTATCCGAGAAAGAGCAGTTCCTGCTTGGTGACAACACCGCCAGCAAGATGTACGACATCACCGACGACTACGCGCCCAACCTTGTGGTTTCGTTCGGCGGCAAAAACGAAGGACGTCCTGCAGAGACTATCGACGCTGTTGAGTTTATCGGCGTTAAGAGTTTCCGCGCACGTGGCAAGCGTGTAAGCATCTACGAGGTGGCTGATATGAAGTTTGAGCATAATCCCGATGCAGCACCAATCGACGAGCCCGACGACGCTCCCGACGGTTCTTCGGTAGAGATTATCGAGGGCAGCGGCGACGATCCCGATTTCGAGATTATACGTCCGGGCGAAGAAGCCCAGATTTCATTTGATTTTTAATTTTTTGATCATTTTTTTGACATTTTCCCAATAAAAAAAGACAACCCTCCGAAGAGGGTTGTCTTGTTGGAGAAAAATAAAAAAACAAAAAAATATGAATCTAAGTTTTTGAAGTTTCGTATTTTTATTGTTTGGTGATATATTTCGAACTTGCCCAACCAGGCACTACTGCCTTGATTTTGAACATATTCTCCTGCTGTTCGAGGATGTTGAACTTAACACCCTTGTTGAGGCTGCTTACCAAACGTTTTGTCTTTTTCTCATCGCTGTAGAGCATAGCGTTGTCTGACAGGAGTTCGCCGTCGAAATCGCTGTCTGAGTTGTCCTGCTCGATGAATTCCTTGTCGATCCATCCCGAAATTTCGCGGAGAATGTTGTACCATTCGCCCTCTTGTCCTACGATGTATACGTAAGTGCCGGCGGGAATGGGGCTTGATTTCAACGCTGCGTTGCTGCTGGGTTCTGTGCGGAAGTTGAGTTTTACTGTCACCTTGCCCAATACGAGCGCCGATGCAGCCGACTCTTCCATAGCGTGAGCAAAAAGGTCGTTGATGCTGATATTCTTTTTGGCGAGAACTTCGGTGCGGAGGTCGTCCAAGGGGAATGCCGGACCCGGGTCGCACTTACGTCCGGGAGCGATTTCCTCGTGACCAAGAATTTCTTTGATCGGGTAGGCGTTGCACAGAGCTGTGCAGATCTCTTTTACGGCTTTGATCTGAGCGTCGGTGTATTTGTACCAATAGTTCATCTTGGTAACGCTGTTGCGGTGTTTGCCTACAAACACTTTGCTTTCGGGGGTAGCGGTCTTTTTCTCTTTTTTGGCTTCCCACCATGTGTAGTATTTGCCGTCGATTTTTTGCAAATATCCCGGGTTTGAGATTTCTATACCGATCGAGACGTTGTTGTACGACGAACGTCCGCCGTATGAACTTGTGCCTGCGTGAACAGCCTTGCGGTTGAAGTCTACCATCTGTGTTACAGAGCCGTCTTCGCTAACTACCATATGTGCCGATGTGGTTGCAGATGCTGCCGAGAAGAGTTTTACAGTGGCTGCACCGCTTGCGCCCGCCGTGTAGTGTATGATAATGGCGTCGGGCTTCATCTCGGCGGTTTTGTTCCATTTTGTGGCCTGGACAAAGCTAACTTTGTCGCCTACGAGTCTGTGGTTTTTTACTTCCATAATATTATTTTTAGCATTTTTAATTACTCCGCCAATTTACAAAAAAAAACGTTACGTGTATGTTTTTTTCAGTATTATTTTAAAAAAAATTCTTTGAATATATTTTTCATATTGAAATGGTCGTACACGCCGCACATTTCGCGGGCTGAGTGCATCGACAGCAGCGGAGTGCCTACGTCCACGCTCTTGATGTCTATTTGCGAGGTGAGAATGTTGCCCAATGTGGAGCCCCCGGCTATGTCGGAGCGGTTGGTGTAGCGCTGTATGGGCGAACCCGCAGCCTGTGCCAATGCCGCAAACACAGCACCTGATTCTGCGTCGGTGGTGTATTTCTGGTTGGCGTTGTATTTTATCACTGGTCCGTGGTTGATGACGGGATGGTTCGTCGGGCACGCCGCCTCTTGATAGTTGGGGTGGATGGCGTGAGCCGCGTCTGCCGAAATCAAAAACGAGTTGTATATCGAGCGCATATACTCCTCTTTGTCGCCGTTGAGCTTGTAGATGATGCGTTCCAGTATGTTTTTGAGAAACGGCGAACCGGCACCTTGTCGCGAACGGCTGCCTACTTCCTCGTTGTCAAAACATGCCACCATCTGTGTGGCGTTGATTACGGGACTTGTAAACAATCCCTCCATAGCTGCGTGAATCATTGCCAGGTCGTCGAGCTTGGGCGACAGTATGAACTCGTTGTCGGCACCTACAAGACAGCCTTTTTCGGTATCGTAGAGCGTAAGGTCAAAGTCCAGAATGTTGTCGGGCGAGATGTTGAGCTCGGTGGCAATCATGTCTACAAGATAGTTGCTCTGCTCGAGCGGCGACTTGATGCACGTTAATATAGGTGTGAGATGTTTCTGCGGATTTATCGGGTTGCCGTCGTTGACATCGCGGTTGAAGTGGATAGCCAAGTTGGGAATTGTGAGCAGCGGACGCTTGGCGTTGAACTGTCGGATTTCGGGATGAAACGGGTCTTTGGTCTTAACAGCCACACGTCCTGCAACCGACAGCGGACGGTCGAACCACGTGCTCAGGATAGCTCCGCCGTATATTTCGGTGTTGAGCTTGAGGTATCCGCACGACGAAATTTCAGGGTTCGGCTTGATTTTGATGCACGGAGAGTCGGTATGTGCTGCAATGATACGGAATCCGTCGGTTTCGGGGTTTCCCATTCCCACAATGAATGTTACAAGGGCAGTGTCGTTTTGCGATACGAAGTATCGTCCTTCTTTCTCTATTTTCCATTCCTCGGTGAGGCTGAGTTCTTTGAAACCTTTGCGCAGAAGCGCCGCCTTGATGTTGCGTGTGGTGTGGAATGTGCTGGGACTGTATGATATGAAGTCTATCAGGTCGGTGGCAAATTCCTGTTGTTCGTCCAAATGCTTTTTCATCGGTTTTTAAGTATTTGTTTTTCTTATAGTTTGAATCCTATTACGAGTATGTCGTCGGTCTGTTCGGTGTTGCCGTCTTTCATCCACTGCTCAATGCGTGTGTTGAGTATTTCTCTCTGCTCGGCTGCTGGCAGTGTGTGGATTTCAAGCAGCAGTTCGCGCATATGCTTGATCATAAACTTGCGGTGCTGCGGACCACCGAACTGGTCTTGGTAGCCGTCGGAAAACATATAGTACCAAGTGCCCGGCTGGATGGGAATTTCGTTTTTGGTGTAATGGAAATCCTCTTCGATCTGGTCGCCTCCGATACCCTGCTTGTCGGCTTTGATGGTGACGAGCTCGCCCTCTGCCGAGATGTAGATGAGCGGGTTTTTAGCTCCGGTGAACTCTACCACGTTGCGTTTCTTGTCGATAGAGCAGAGCGCCATATCCATACCGTCGTGGTTTTCGGTCTGGTC
>JAGCNK010000010.1 GCA_017645985.1 Bacteroidales bacterium
ACCCTGACACCGAAGGCATTATTATGATTGGCGAAATCGGTGGTTCAATGGAAACCGACGCCGCATATTGGATCAAAGAGCATGGCACTAAACCCGTTGTAGGTTTCATCGCCGGACAGACCGCTCCCAAAGGACGCCGTATGGGTCACGCAGGAGCTATCATCGGAGGCAAAGCCGACACAGCCGCTGCAAAAATGCAAATTATGCGCGAATGTGGCATCACCGTGGCAGAGTCGCCCGCCGACCTTGGCAAAAAAATGCTCGAAGCCTTAAAGAAGTAAATTTGACACATATTTTTATTTCGTTATAATAAAAATGCCGTGGAATATAATCTGCGGCATTTTTTATAAAACTTATTAAATTATGAAGACAATTGACATTAATATAAAGATGACCGAGTGCAGCAAATCAGAACTCGCACCCGAAGATCTCGCCCTTGTGGAGAGTGCCGAAAAATTTGTAAACCACTCTTACTCGCCGTATTCAAAGTTCAGCGTTTCGGCAGCAATTCGCCTCAGCGACGGAACAATAGTTAACGGCACCAACCAAGAAAACGCAGCCTATCCGTCGGGACTTTGCGCCGAGCGAACCGCTATGTTTTTTGCCAATTCGCAATACCCCGACAAAGCCATAAAAACATTGGCAATCACCGCTTTTACCAACGGCGATTTTCTTGATACACCCATCACTCCTTGCGGCGCGTGCCGGCAAGCACTTTTAGAATCCGAACAGCGATTCTCTACGCCCATAAAAATTATTCTCGCAGCCAAAGACCGTTGCTTTATTGTCAACAGTATCAGCGACTTACTGCCGCTAAGTTTCGGAAGCGAATTTTTAAAATAATTACATAACTAATTAATAATCAATTAGTTATAAAACTAAATCAAAACCCAAAAATCCCGGTAGGGGAGTGGGGGAGGGGTGTGATATTAATTTATCACAGTATTAAATAGTAACATATAATCAGTTAAAGTATTACTTTAAGATGGTGAATATTTCTAACTACAACGACATAAAAAAATCTATCCCTGAAAACGTACTTTTGCTCGCGGTTTCCAAGACAAAACCTGAAGACGACATTATGGGATTTTACAACATCGGACAGCGCGACTTTGGCGAAAACCACGCATTGGAGATGGCATCAAAATTCGACCATTTGCCCAAAGATATCAACTGGCACATGATAGGTCATTTGCAAACCAACAAGGTGAAATACATCGCGCCGTTTGTTTATATGATTCACAGTGTTGACAGAGAGAAACTTCTTGCCGAAATAAATAAACACGCAGCAAAACACAGCCGCACAATTAGATGCTTGCTTCAATTTAAAGTGGCGGAAGAGGAGACCAAAACGGGATTTACTTACGATGAAATAATTCAACTGTTTGAAACCAAAGCATTTGACCAATATCCAAATATTTCAATCAATGGTTTAATGACCGTGGCCACCAACACCGACAACGAGGAGCAAATAGATAAAGAATTTGGTCAAGTAGCCGACTTATTCGCCTGTATCAAAGAGCGTTACAATCCGCCGTCATTTACCGAAATATCAATGGGAATGACCGACGATTATCCCATCGCCATCAAAAACCACAGCACCATAATCCGCATTGGGTCAGCCATTTTCGGCGAAAGAGATTATTCGCAAAAAGGGTAGGGGAGCACAAAAAAAAGAGACTCCGAAAAATCGAAGTCCCTTTTTTATATCAATGAGAACTAAACGATTAAATGTAAGATTACATCATAAACGAAAGTCTCATCAAAGCACGTCCTACAAAACTTTTAGGCTCAGGCATTGCAACGAAATCCTTAGGAGCGGCAACGTTTTTAGCAAAAGGAGCCTTATAAGTATCACCGATGCGCGACTGGATAGGCAAAGGGTAACCAAGGTTACGGAACTCAGCCTTAATACCGTCAACTACCTCACCAAGAGTAAGATAATCCTTACCGTTGTTGATACCACCGCGAACTCGCTTAACAAGAGCGTCGGTAAAGTAGGTAGGCATATCAGGGTTACGCTTGTTAAAAAGAGCGCACTCGTCTTCCGAAGTAGACGAAACAATATGCACACCGGCAAACTCAGCCATAGAAGGAACGTTAAAACCAGTCAACTTGTGGATCTGACCACTGTGACAAGCGTCAAGCACTACAACCTTAGCACCAGCGTAAGAGCGTTTTACAGCCTCGCGCAAACCGGCAAGGGCAATACCCGTTTCGGTAAGGTACTTCTGACAAGTGTCGCGACCAGTAAGGTAAACGTTGAGGTTGTCAGGGTTGATGATACCGTGACCAGCATAGTAGATAAAAAGCGAGTAATCAGCATTTTTAGCCTTGTTACAAGCATCTACGATACGCTTTTTAATAGCGAGGGCGGTATCGTTGTAAGAGATTATAAGGTTTTTAGGATCGATACCGATAAAACGGGGGTCGGTAAAAATCTTTTTCATCTCTTTAATGTTGTATCCCACGTTAGGGATATTGGGGAGCGAAGCGTCAATATATCGGCTTACTCCGATCAAAAGTACTACGTACTTTTTGTTAAACAAATAATTTTTAGTTCTCATTTTCTTAAAAATTTAGTTATTCTAAAATGTTGTTGTTTAAAATATTATTACAAATATAATAAATATTTACAAGATTTCCAAATAATTTGGCTATTATTTTAGTATTATGATACAAAAATATAGGAAAATAGGTTATTTTATTACCATTTTTAACAATTTTAAACAACTAAGTAACTGTTAATCAGTTACAAAAATCATATCCACAGCACGCTGTAACCCCTATTTTTGGCACGGATTATTTTTTTGAGAAAATTTATCGCTGTAAATGTTAAATAATGTTAAAATTTTAACAGAAAACAAAAAATCGTACAAAAAACAAAAAAATGCTTAAAAGATTTTTCCTTTAAATAAAAATTGCTACTTTTGCGCAATAAGACAACAAACCAAATTTATTTGGTATAAATAATACACATATTAATTATGTCAGATACAGTAAACGAAAACGAAAATAACCAAAATGCCGAAAACACTCCGGCAGAAGAAACAAGCGGTAGAATCGTTAAAGTGAACATCGACAAGGAGATGCGCTCCGCATATATCGACTATTCAATGTCGGTTATCGTGTCGCGTGCGCTGCCTGATGTCCGCGACGGTCTCAAACCCGTACACCGAAGGGTGCTTTTCGGAATGAACGAGATGGGCGTGTTCTCTAACCGACCCACTAAAAAATCGGCGAGAATCGTCGGTGAGGTTATGGGTAAGTTCCACCCCCACGGCGACTCCTCCGTTTATTTAACTATGGTGCGCTTGGCACAAGATTGGATTATGCGCTACCCTCTCGTAGATGGTCAAGGTAACTTTGGTTCTGTGGACGGTGACCCGCCTGCTGCTATGCGTTACACCGAGGCTCGACTCAAAAAAATTGCAGAAGACACACTTATCGACCTCGACAAAGACGCGGTAGACCTTATCCCCAACTTCGACGAATCGCTCAAAGAACCCACCGTGCTGCCCACACGTATTCCTATGCTGCTGGTAAACGGTGCTTCGGGTATCGCCGTTGGTATGGCCACCAATATGGCTCCTCACAACCTTTCGGACTCGATCGACGCTATCTGCGCCTATATCGACAACAACGACATTGAAATTGAGGAACTTATCAAGATTATAAAAGCCCCCGACTTCCCCACAGGCGGTCAGATTTACGGCTATTCAGGCGTTAAAGACGCTTATATGACTGGTCGCGGACGCATTGTGGTACGTTCTAAATACCATTTTGAGACCTCACATTCGGGTAAGCCGCAGATTATTTTTGAGGAGATTCCCTACTTGGTTAACAAGGCAGAACAGATTCACCACATAGCCGAACTTGTCAACGATAAGAAAATCGAAGACATCGTTCACGCCAACGACGAATCCGACCGCAAAGGTATGCGCATTGTTATTACACTTAAAAACGGTGCTATACCTAACGTTGTGGTTAACAAGTTGTTTAAACTCACTCAATTGCAGACAACCTTCAACGTTAACAACATTGCGCTTGTAAAAGGTCGTCCGCAGTTGCTCAATCTCAAACAGATAATTGAATGCTTTGTAGAGCACCGTCACGATGTGATTATCCGCCGTTCGCGCTTTGAATTAAAGAAGGCTCAGGAACGCGCTCACATTTTGGAAGGTTTGCTCATCGCTCTCGACCACTTAGACGAGGTTATCTCATTGATACGCAACTCTGCCAACCGTGACGTAGCACGTCAGGGATTGATGGAAAAATTCGGACTTTCGGAGGCTCAGGCAAAAGCCATCTTGGAAATGCGTTTGCAGCAACTCACCGGCTTGGAACGCGACAAGGTACGCGCCGAGTACGACGAAATTATGAAGTACATCAACTACTTGAACGAAGTGCTCTCCAACCGCGACAAACAGATGGAAGTTATCAAAAACGAGTTGCTCGAAATCAAAGAGAAATATCACGACGAACGCCGCACCACAATCGAATACACCGCATCGGAAAACTTCAACCCCGAAGATTTCTATGCCGACGAAGACGTTGTGGTAACGATTTCGAACCTCGGATACATTAAACGTACCCCGCTTGCCGAGTTCCGCACACAAAACCGTGGTGGACGAGGCTCAAAAGGCAGCACCACACGCGACGAAGATTTTATCCGCCATATGTTCTCTGCCACCAACCACAACACTATGCTGTTCTTCACCGAAAAAGGCAAGTGCTTCTGGCTCAAAGTGTACGAGATACCCGAAGGTAACAAAAATTCAAAGGGACGCGCTATTCAGAACGTGCTTAACATCGAAGCCGACGACAGCGTTAAGGCATACATCAATGTTAAAACCCTCACCGACGAGGAGTACATCACCAACAACTTCATCGTACTCTGCACCAAGAAAGGCGTTATCAAGAAAACACAACTTTCGGAATACTCACGTCCACGCGCCAACGGTATCAACGCCATCAACGTTCGCGAAGGCGACACACTTTTGGAGGCGAAACTCACCAACGGCACCAACGACATTATTATCGGTGTCAAAGGCGGCAAGGCTGTCAGGTTCAAAGAGACCGACGTGCGTCCGATGGGCCGTACAGCGTCAGGCGTACGCGGCGTAACAATTCCCGAAGGTGACGAGGCAGTTGGTATGGTAATTGCCGACGAACAGAATACAAGCGAGAATATCCTTGTGGTATCTGAAAACGGCTACGGCAAACGTTCCGACCTTGAAGAATACCGTCAAACAAGTCGCGGCGGCAAGGGCGTTAAGACCATCAACGTAACCGACAAGACCGGCAAACTTATTGCCATCGAGAAAGTTACCGACGACGACGACCTTATGATTATCAACAAATCGGGCATAGCCATCCGCTTGAAAGTAAACACGATACCCACATCATCGCGTGCAACACAGGGCGTAAGGCTCATCAACATAGGCAAGAAAGATTCCATCGCATCAATAGCCGTAGTTCCCGGCGAAGACGAGGAAGATCTTGAAAATGCCGAAGGGGTAGAGGGTGAAACTATCGACAACCCCGAAAATATTGAAAATCAAACAGAACAATCTTCTGAACAGGAAGAAGAAAACAACGAACAATAAGTTTTATTTTAATAATTACAAAAAATGAAAAGACTAATTTTAACTTTGAGCGCATTTGCATTGGCGGCAAGCACAACATTTGCGCAAAACATCTCAGGAGCGTCGGCTGCTGATTTGCAGAAAAACATCAACGACGCAAAAGCAAAAATTGCGAAGAGTGATGCCGACATTCAGAATCCCAAAAACGCTGCAAAAATAGCCACTTGGGAAAACCGTGCTAAAGTGTTCACCGAAGCTGCAAGCGTCAACATCAAAGGCGTTTACGCAGGTTTGGAAGCTGCAAAATCGCAGAAGAACATGTTCAACAACCTGGAGATACTCGTAGGCAGCCCCTCTGAAAAGAAGACTGCAAACGACGGTTCTACAATCTGGGTATATCCCACAATCAACTTCTACGTACAGAACAACCAAGTTCAGTACTGGGAAGAGACAGTAACTCCCGATCCCGCTCCGCTTGACAAAGCAGTTGAGGCATACCGCAAGGCTTGCGACCTCGACCCAAAAGGCGCTTTCAAATCTAAAAAGAGCACAATGGACGGTATCAAGGCCATCAAGCAGATTTACACCAACAACGGTATCAACAAATACCAGTTGCAGAAGTACGACGATGCTGCAGCCGACTTTGAGAAAGCATTGGCACTCGCCGACTTCCCCAAAGATCCCAAAGACACCGCTCAAATCGACGGTATGATTGCTTACTACGGTGGTCTTTCAGCTTTCCAGGCTAAAAACTACAACAAAGCAAGAACTCTGTTCAACTCGAGCATCGCACTCAAATACGAAGTAGGACGTAGCCACCACCACCTCTTCCTAATGAAGATGGAAGAAGGCAAGAAAGACGAAGCCCTCAAAATCATCCAGGAGGCATACGAGAAATATCCCCAGGAAGAGAGCCTTCTCTACGACGTAATCAACTACTACACATCTGAAAGAGAGTTTGACAAGGCTGAGACATACTTGAACAAAGCCATCGAGAAATATCCCGACAACCTGAGCGTTCTCGGCGTTAAAGGAAGCATCTATGTTGAGGATTACAACAAAATCAAAACCAACTACTTGCAGGCTCGCAACGAGGCTGACTCGCTCAAGAAACTCGCATTCAGAAACCGCAACAACCAGAAAGAGAACGACCGTCTCACAGCGGCTTCTCAAGCTAAATTAGACGAAGCAAACGCATTGAGAGCACGTTTTGACACACAGGCAAAGAAAGCTGAGGACACATACAACCAGATTCTGAAAAAAGATCCGAAATACTTCGACGCATTTTTCGCTCTCGGTATCATCAACTACGACAAGTCTGACTTGGCAAAGCAGGAGGCAAGCTTGATTCCTCCGTCGGAAGACAAAGACGGCTCAAAAGCAGCTGCAAAACAGGCAGAACAGAAAGCCGCTTGCAAAAAGTCGATCGAGCAGTTTGAAAAAGCCCTCGAACTTCAGCCCAACAACCGCGACGTACTTTCAAACCTCCGTATGCTTCACGTACAGATGGGAGATTACGAGAAAGCTCGCGAACTCAAAGCTAAAATCGAGGCATTGGACTAATGCACTGATTTAAAACCACATAAAAAGCCGCAGAAACAAATCTGCGGCTTTTTTGTTTTATGAAACAAATCCCTATAGTTTTCAAATAGACACAGAAATCCAATAATTTGACATAGAAAATCATCCAAATTATCAAAACCGTCAAAACCCGGGCAATTATCGGGCAATTATCGGGCAATAAATTGCCGATAATTGATATTATGTTAAATAAAAAGGTAAAATAATGCCAAATTATACGTGTATGTACCTTAAGACCAATATATTATGAATTACACACTATTCTGACACAGATAAAAAAAGAAAAACAATATTTCCCTAAAAAAACTAAAATCTCCCTCAAACATATACTAAGCCACATTTGGCTGTATCACAGCCATCAATAGTCTATCCTACAGAAAATCAGGAAAAAACAGGGATATTATTACATTATGTTAAATAGAGTCCCTTATTTTGGTCTTCGGAGAAATTTGATATTTGCGACT
>JAGCNK010000073.1 GCA_017645985.1 Bacteroidales bacterium
CGGCACCAACGGCAAAACCACCACCGCCACACTTTTATATAATATGTTCCGTCAGATGGGACACAAGGCGGGACTTCTTTCCACCGTTGAAAACCGAATCGACGACAAGGTGTACCCTGCCGTGCAAACCACTCCCGACCCTATCACCATCAACCGTCTGATGGCTGAGATGGTGGCTGCAGGCTGCGAATACTGCTTTATGGAGGTAAGCTCGCACTCAATAGTTCAGAAACGCATCAGCGGATTAAACTTCCGCCTCGGCATATTCTCCAACATAACCCTCGACCACTTAGACTATCACAAGACATTCCTGGAGTACATCAAAGCCAAGAAATTGTTTTTCGACAACCTTCCGTCCACAGCCTTCGCCCTCACCAATGGCGACGACAAAAACGGTATGGTGATGGTGCAGAACACCAAGGCGCAGGTGAAGACCTACGGATTGAAAAACTTCTACGACTTTAAAGCCACAGTTTTGGAGAGCAACTTTGAAGGTATGCTGCTCAATATCTGCGGCAAGGAGATGTGGACATTCCTTCCGGGACAGTTCAACGCCTACAACGTACTCGCAGTATACAGTGCGGCAGTGCTTCTGGGTCAGAATCCCGACGACGTGCTCACAGCCCTCAGCGCAATGCGTTCGGTACGCGGACGTTTCGACATTGTCAACCTTGCGGGCATCACAGCCATCGTGGACTACGCCCACACTCCCGACGCCCTCGAAAACGTGCTCAAGACCATCGGACAGATCCGCATCGCTCCGCAAAAAATCATCACCGTGTGCGGCTGCGGTGGCGACAGGGACAAGAGCAAGCGTCCCATTATGGCAAAAATCGCCGTTCAATATTCCGACAAGGTTATCCTCACGTCCGACAACCCAAGAACAGAAAACCCCGACGCAATTCTAGACGACATGTTCGCCGGACTGGACACTCCCGCGCTCAAGTCGGCTGCAATACGCATCACCGACCGCCGCGCAGCAATTCAGGCAGCATGCTTTGCCGCTCAGAAAGGCGACATCATCCTCATTGCAGGCAAGGGTCACGAAACATACCAGGACGTTATGGGTGTAAAATCTCATTTCGACGACAAAGAAATTGTAACACAACAGTTAGAACTTTTAAATACGACAAAATAAAATGCTCTATTATCTCTTTAAATATCTGCAAGAATTCGGCGTACCGGGCTCGGGATTGTTCAACTACATCTCCTTCCGCTCTGGCATGGCTGTCATCACGTCGCTGCTTATCACAATGATATTCGGCAAGCGGTTTATCAACTATATGCGCCGCCGCCAGATAGGCGAGTCGGTTCGCGACCTTTACCTCGACGGACAGAAACAGAAAGCTGGCACTCCAACCATGGGCGGCATCATGATAATAGCAGCCATCATCGTTCCCGTGCTGCTCTTTGCCGAACTTGGCAACACCTATATATTATTGTTGCTCTTCACCACCATCTGGCTCGGCTGCGTAGGTTTCGCCGACGATTATATAAAGGTGTTCAAGAAAAACAAGGACGGACTTTCAAGCCGTGCCAAACTTGCGGCACAGATATTTCTCGGCATTGTTATCGGACTTTCGATCTATCTCAGTCCCGACATCTTGGTACGTGAGAATCCAGTAATCTCTACCGAGCAGGTGGAGCAGTTTATCGAGGAAGACGGACTTCAGGAAACCACCTATCTGCCCAACGATGTCAAGTCGCTCAAAACCACCCTTCCGTTTGTTAAGGACAACGAGTTCGACTATTCAAAAATAGCCTTCTTCGTTGACAGCGACAAGTATCCCTGGGTAGGATGGCTTATTTTCATAGCCGTGGTAACGTTCATAATCACAGCGGTATCCAACGGAGCCAATATGACCGACGGATTAGACGGATTAGCCTCTGGCACGTCGGCGGTGTCGGCAGCCACATTGCTGGTTTTCGCCTATCTTTCGGGCAACGTTATATTCTCGCAATACCTTAAAATAATGTATCTGCCTGGTATCGGCGAACTTGTGGTGTTCTCGTCGGCATTTATCGGTGCCACCATCGGTTTTCTCTGGTACAACGCCTACCCTGCACAGATATTTATGGGCGACACCGGCAGCCTCACCATCGGCGGCATCATAGCGGTGCTGGCAATCCTGGTGCGCAAGGAGCTGCTCATTCCCATCTTCTGCGGCATATTCCTGATCGAAAACATCAGCGTGATGGCTCAAGTGTGGTACTTCAAGCGCACACTCAAAAAATACGGCTGCGGCATGCACCTGTTTCTAATGGCGCCGCTGCACCATCATTACCAAAAGAAAGGAATCCCCGAGCCCAAGATTGTGGCACGGTTTATCATAGTTGCCTTAATATTGGCAGTAGTTTCGGTTATAACATTAAAAATCAGATAAATAAAAATGGCAAAGAAAATAGCAATACTCGGAGCAGGCGAAAGCGGAATCGGCGCGGCGATACTGGCGCAGAAAAAAGGTTTCGACGTTTTCGTGTCAGACTGCGGCACCATCCAGGCTAATTATATACAGCAGTTAGAGAAATACAATATAAACTTTGAGCAAGGTAAACATTCGGAAGAAAAAATACTATCATGCGACGAAGTAATCAAAAGTCCCGGTATAAGAAACAATGCGCCCTTGATACTCAAACTCGTAGAAAAGGGCATTCCTGTGATTTCTGAGATAGAATTTGCGGCAAGATACACCAACGCCGTAAAAGTCTGCATTACCGGAAGCAACGGAAAAACAACTACAACCGAATTAATTTATAAAACTTTCAAGGACGCTGGACTTAATGTCGCCATCGCCGGAAACGTTGGCAAGAGTTTTGCACTGCAAGTAGCTGAGAGAGAATACGATTACTACGTTATTGAGCTCAGTAGTTTTCAGCTCGACAATATGTACGACTTCAAAGCCGAGATTGCGATTCTGCTCAACGTAACGCCCGACCACCTCGACCGTTACGACTACAAGATGCAGAACTACACCGACTCCAAGTTCAGAATAACTCAAAACCAAACCGCCGACGATCTGTTCATCTACTGCGCCGACGACCCGGTAACAGCCGAAGAAATCAAAAAACGCACGTTCTCGCAGAGGCTCGCGCCGTTCTCCATTAAAAACGAACAAGTTACAGGTTCCTATATAAAAAACGGAAATATGATAATTAAGCTTGAAAACAACGAAGCCGTTATCTCTACGGCAAACTTCTCTTTAGAAGGTCAGCACAATATGTACAACAGCATGGCCGCCGGCATTGCCGCCATGGCCTGCAACATACGCAGCAACTCTATCCGCCAAAGTTTTGAAACTTTCAAAGGTTTGGAGCACCGTCTTGAGCATTTCCTGTCGGTTCGCGGCGTAGAGTTTGTCAACGACTCAAAAGCCACCAACGTAAACTCGGTGTGGTACGCTCTGGAAAGCATCAAGACCAAAGTGATACTCATCCTCGGCGGCATCGACAAAGGAAACGATTACAGCGAGCTCTACTCACTTGTTCGTCAGAAGGTTAAAGCTATTGTGGCTCTCGGCAAGGACAACAAGCCTATCCACAAGGCATTTGACGGAATGGTGGAGGTTATCGACACCCAGAGCATGGAAAACTGCGTGAAGACCTGCTTCCTGCTTGCCGACAAGGGCGACACAGTGCTGCTCTCGCCTGCCTGCGCCAGCTTCGACCTCTTCACCTGCTACGAAGACCGCGGCGAACAGTTCAAGGAGTGCGTGCGCAATCTCTAAGAGGTTGCCGCCGCCCCCAGCTTACTCTGGCTCTCAATCACTCAGATACTCGGAAACTCAATACAACGGACAATGAAAAACAATATTTTTAGCATCTTCAAAGGCGACAGGTGGATATGGTCGTGCTATATAGTGCTGCTTGGTGCGTCGCTGATGTTTATACACAGCACCACAGGCGCGCTCGAGTTCCAGCGCCATAGCACCCCTGTACACTATTTGATCAACCAGTGCATATTTATCATTCTGGCGGTTTTTGCCGTGTTGATTATGAGCAACATCTCTTACAAGAGGCTCTTCAACCTTGCCAACATCGCCCTGATAATAGCTATTGCGCTGCTGCTCATCACGCTTATTTGCGGCGACGCCACCAACGACGCCAAGCGATGGCTCAAGATTCCGATAATCGACCAGACCATACAAACCTCCGACATCGCCAAGCTATGCCTTACCATATTCATAGCCAAGACTATGGCATCGCACCAGCAAAACCACGAGGACATCAAACGGGGCGCCATCTATTCGGGTCTCGCCATGGCGGTCGTGAGCGGACTGATATTACCAGCCAACCTCTCCACAGCGTTGCTCGTGGGTGTCACCTCGGTGCTGCTGCTTGTCATCACCCGTGTAATGGTGAAACACATTCTGATCGTTGGTTCAGGATTAGCTGTGATAGCATTTCTGGCGGTGTTAGCCTTAGGCAAGACGGGTGCGCTTCCACGTGCCGAAACGTGGGTCAACCGTATTGAGGCATACGTTCAGAGCGACGACTCCAAAGACAAGAAAGACAATTTCCAAGCCGACCAGGCCAAGATAGCCATCTCGCGCGGAGGACTCATAGGACAGGGCTCAGGCGCAAGCATGCAGAAAAACGTGCTGCCCCACCCCTACTCCGACTTCATTTTCGCATCGATAATTGAGGAACGCGGACTCATTGCTGGACTTGTGGTAATTGCGCTTTACATCATACTGATGCACCGAAGCGTTATCGCAGCCAAATACCAGTCGAGGGCGTTTCCAGCCTTCCTCTGCATCGGGCTTGCGCTCAACATTGTGCTGCAAGCCGTGTCGAATATGGTTGTGGCGGTAAACCTTGTGCCGGTAACAGGTCAGCCGCTGCCTATGATCAGCATGGGCGGAACATCGCTGATAATTTCGTCTATTTCGGTAGGTATAATATTGAATATCAGCCGTTATTCAGAACAAGAAGGAAAAGAGAAAGAAAAAGAGGAGGTGGAGGAGAGCGACCGCGAACAAAACATCGAGGACATCACCGACTACCCGTTTGTAATAGGTTAACCATTAACACAGAGCATTATGAAAGTACTTATAGGAGGCGGAGGCACAGGCGGACACGTTTTTCCCGCCATTGCAATTGCTCAGGCTATCAAAAAAGCCGCGCCCGACACCGACATTCTGTTTGTTGGTGCGCAAGACAAGATTGAGATGGAGAAAGTGCCTGCTGCGGGATTCAAAATCATAGGACTTCCGGCGGCGGGACTGCAGCGCAAGCTCACCCTCAAAAACCTCGCCCTGCCGTTCAAGCTGTTCAAATGCGCAAGGATGTCGAAAAAGATAATCAAAGATTTTCAGCCCGACATCGCTATCGGCGTAGGCGGATATGCCTCCGGACCTATTCTACGTGCCGCATCCAAAGCCGGCGTGCCCATAATGCTGCAAGAGCAGAACTCGCACGCGGGACTCACCAACAAGATGCTCGCCGACAAGGCAGTGAAGATTTTCACAGCCTACAAAAATATGGACAAGTACTTCGACCCTGCCAAGACTATGCTCACAGGCAACCCTGTGCGTGCCGACATTGCCGAAAACAACTCCAC
>JAGCNK010000074.1 GCA_017645985.1 Bacteroidales bacterium
ACCAACTGAGCTATTCCCGCTTAATTACGTGGGGAGTGATGGATTCGAACCACCGAAGGCGTAGCCAGCAGATTTACAGTCTGTCCCATTTGACCGCTCTGGAAACTCCCCATTGCAATATTTTGTTGCGAGCCGGTGGAGGGATTCGAACCCCCGACCAGCTGATTACAAATCAGCTGCTCTGGCCAACTGAGCTACACCGGCAAACAAATAATCTTTTTGAAGATCGTCGCCAAAACTATTTTTCGTTTTTGACGGTGCAAAGGTAAATGCTTTTTTTTTATCTCCAAAAAAATTATTCATTTTTTTTCTATTTTATTTCTGTTTTTCCTTCCGTTTTAACAGCTGGACGCGCAAAGCCTCTAATCCAGTGTCGATTGCCTCTTCGAAAGACTTGCATTTTTTTTCGGCGAAGATGGCGCTGCCCGGCACTTCGATGCGGATTTTGGCTGTCTTGCTGTCGTAATTCTTGCTCTGAGAACGCTCTAACGACAAGAACACCTCTGCTTTGATGATGTCGTCGGCCACCTGCGAAAGTTTTGATACTTTTTCGGTGATGAATTCTTCCAACTTGCTGTCGGGGTTGAAGTGGATTGCTTCGATTTTTACGTTCATACTTTGTCCTCCTAATTCTTTTTTTATGCCCGGGGATGGGCTTGTTTGTAAACTTTGTTTAATTTATCGTATGAGACATGCGTGTAAACCTGCGTGGCAGATAGGTTGGCGTGCCCCAAGAGTTCTTTGATCGCGTTGAGGTCGGCTCCGTTGTTGAGCATTCCCGTGGCAAACGAGTGCCTGATGGTGTGGGGGCTGCTGCGGTGAACCGACTGTGTGAGTTCCAAATAGCGGTGGACGATGTTGTACACTAGCTTGGCGTACATCGGCCTGCCCTTGCCTGTGGTGAAGAGCGGAGCATCGCCCGTGGTAACAAATGTACGTAAACGGCGGCACAATGTTTCGGTCAACGGCACCTGACGTGTTTTGCCTCCTTTGCCGTGCACCGTGAGGGTGCGCCTCGAGAAGTCGATGTCGGAGCACCTGAGTCCGATGAGCTCTGCCGAGCGTATGCCCGTGCCGTAAAACAGCTCCACTATCATACGGTTGCGCTCGCCGTCTTTGTCGTTGGCGAAATTCTCGTCGGTGTCTAAAAGCTGCTGCATCTTGTAGTCGGGAACGAACTCGGGAAGCTGGCGGGGGCGGCTCACGTTTTGAAGGCGCGACACCGGATTTTTTTTGACCACACCTTTATATAATAGATAGCGGTAAAATGTGCGCATCGCCGAAATCTTGCGGTTGATGCCCGCGGGCTCGGTGCCCTGGCGTTTGAGCTCCACAAGCCACGAGCGCAGCTGACGTGTGCCAGCCTCCACAAGCGACACGCAGGGCGTGATGCCTGACAGGTACCTGCTGAGGATGCACAAGTCGGTGGTGTAGCCCTTTATCGTGTGGGGGCTGTAGCGCCGCTGGTACTCCAAGTAGCCGGCAAAATCGTCAATTATGCTATCTTCCATATTCACCTTTCTATAAAAAAAGAAAACAAATGAACCTAATTAACTTTTTTACAGCTCTTTAGGTTTATTTGTTTCTCTAAAGAAACCGATATCTAAATGTACGGAAAATATCGGTATTTGTCAAGAAGAAAATGAAATTTTTTTTTAAATATCTTCTTGTTCTCTTTGAAGTTTCTGAATGTAAATGGCTTTGAGAAGCTGTTCTCTTCTACGAACTGAGAATTTTGTGAAAGCCTGACGCTCTCTGAGCTCTTTTACAACTCCGGTTTTCTCGAATTTTCTTTTAAATTTTTTGAGGGCTCTTTCGATGTTTTCGCCTTCTTTGATAGGTACTATGATCATATCCTTTTAATAATTATTTATTTAAACGTTTAATATTTCAAATTCAGGTCGCAAAGATAGCAAATGTATTTATGCTGAAAAAATTTTTCGGGATTTATTTTTTAAAATTATTCAGGAACGGTGGAATAAATGTACACAGGGGGGTTGAGATTGGTGTTGTTGAAATACTCGATGGTGAGGTCGGAGAGGCTCGGGTCGATTTTTTCCACAAAGGTGAGGTCGGGAAAAATCTTGCGGACAGCCTCGGCACGCTGCTCAATGTCGTAGTTGCCATAGAAAAAGACGTATGACGGGCGCAAGGAGTCGTCCTTGTCGACAAAGTAGTCGCGGCTGAAGAGGTAGCGGATGTCGCTGCCGTCTTGCTGATACGAGTTGACAATGGAGCTGTCGGGCTCGGGCTGGCGGTTGTAGACATACTGGATAAGCCGTCCGCCGAAATAGAATGGAGGAAAGCTCTTGGAGCTGTCGTTGGCTGGGTCGTCGACAAATATCGACTTGACCGACTGGCGGTATTTTGACAAAAAGAGCATGGACTCCACCTGAGGACGGCGCATGTATGCCGTGGAGGTGATTATCAGCAGCGGTATGTTCACTATCACAAACGAGAGCACAACCCAACGCGACAGCACGCTGTGACGCACAAAGAACTCGGAGGTGCGCCTGAAATTGTAGAGCCCCGCTACCACAAGTATGATATAAAAGGGCAGAATGTTGAGCATAAAACGCTCCTGCTTGTAGGGAATGAGGTAATGCACTACTATATAGAAACATACGGGGAAAAATATCATAAAGTATTTTTTCCACGAGCGGATAAATCCGTAAAACGCCACCATTCCCCAGGGAAAGAGAAACATGACTATAAGTATGGAGATGTACATATAGTAAGCGCTTGAGCCATTGGTGGTTAATCGTCCAGACAAGATTGTCTGCACATATTCGGAGAGCATATAGAACGGCTCATGAAACAGCACCGACCCCACAAGTCCCTCAAACGACATTGCCGACACAAACGCGCCGAGCAGAAAATACATAGCCCGCTTGTGGCTGCCGCGTATTATCATACTGATAAACACGCCCAGAATGAACACGCCCGAATGGTACGACACCGAAAAGCCGATAGCCATAAGGAAACCTGTGAAAAGGTCGTCGGCAAACTTGAACTTCTTTGGGTCGTATTTGGCAAGTCGGTAGAATCCGGCTAGAAGGAGTATGGCGCTGACATTCTCGGCAAAGTTTCTAACGCTGATAAACGGCTCGATCCATAGCACAGCCACGGTAAGTCCCACGGCGAGACCCACTTTGCGTGTAGAGAACAGCCTCACTATCCTGTAAGAGTAGTATACCGTGAGCAGCGATGCGAGTGCGTGCACCAGACGGATGACAAACATCTTGCTCCTTGGATCAAAAATGCCGAAAAACTCGCCCACGAACAGAGCCAGCCAATTGACGCAGAGATACAAAAGACTGTAGCCGTGCTGAATAAAGGTGCTTTCGCCGCCGTAAAGAAACTCCGACAGCGAAGTCTGTCCCGAGAGAAGCTGCTGCGCGTTTTCGAGATAGACGTAGTGCTCGTAGCCGAATGCTATGCCCCGTGAGAAAAATGCCGCCAGCATCCTGAACAGAAACGCCGTCCAGATGCAGAACAGCAGAGTCTTTTTCTCCACAATGTAGAGCAGGGTATGTCGTAGGCGTTCCATTGGTGCTATTATTAATAAGGTGTCAGAACATCTGCAAGTCGCAGAGACGTCGGTACGCACCGTTCTTTTCCATAAGCTGGTCGTGAGTGCCACGCTCTATGATCTCGCCGTCGTTGAGCACGCAAATCTCGTCGGCGTCTTTCACGGTAGAGAGACGGTGGGCAATGACTATGGAGGTGCGGTTTTGCATAAGTTTCGACAGTGCGTCCTGAACAAGGCGCTCGCTTTCGGTGTCTAATGCCGATGTGGCCTCGTCGAGAATCAGGATGGGAGGATTTTTGAGCACCGCGCGAGCAATGCTGATACGCTGACGCTGACCTCCTGAGAGCTTTGTGCCACGGTCGCCCACTCCGGTTTCGTATTTCTCTGGTTTCTCGTCGATAAAATCGGTGGCATTGGCAATGGCAGCAGCGGCAGAAACCTCCTGGTCGGTGGCGTTCTGCACTCCGAAAGCTATGTTGTTGCGGATGGTGTCGTTGAAGAGTATCGACTCCTGGTTGACATTGCCCATCATAGAGCGGAGGTCGGTGAGCTTATAGTCTTTGATATTAACGCCGTCGATAAGTATTTCGCCCTCCTCAACATCCCAGAAGCGCGGCAGGAGGTCAACAAGGGTAGACTTGCCGCTTCCGCTCTGTCCCACGAGAGCCACGGTCTTGCCTTTCTGAATCTTGAGGTTGATATTGCGGAGAACATATTTTTCTGCATATTTGAACGACACATTGCGAAACTCGATACCCTCTTTGAAATCGTTGATACGTACGGGGTTGGCTATTTCGGGCACGTGCATCTTCTCGTCGAGAATCTTGTTGACACGGTCGAGCGAAGCCATACCCTTCTGAATGGTGTTGAATGTGCGGGCAAGATCCTTGGCGGGGTTGAGCAGCTGCGAGAACACTGCCAGGAAGAATATGAACTCAGACGATGTGAACGAGCCTTTGCCTTCGAGAATAAGGTAGCCTCCGCCCACAAGTACCACGGTAAACACCGCGATACCAAGAAATTCGCTCAACGGCGACGACAGAGAATGCTTGCGGCTGACCTTGTTTTGTAGACGGTAAATCTTGTCGTTGATTTTTTCGAAACGAGCCTTCATCTTGTCTTCGGCAATAAACGCCTTCACGATTCTCAATCCGCCGAGAGTCTCTTCCATAACGGTGAGCATCTCGCCTGCTGCAGCCTGACCAAGTCCCGACGAAGATTTGAGACTCTTGCCCAGACGGCCGATAAGCAATGCGATTATAGGCAGCACCACCAGCACTCCGAGAGTAAGCTGCCAGCTGGTATAAATGAGCGTGCCAAGATAGAGCACTATCTGAATGGGGTCTTTGAACAGCATGTCGAGACTGCCCGAAATGCTGGCGCGGATCTCCTGAACGTCGCTTGTGAAACGGCTGAGGATGTCGCCTTTCTTGGATTCTGAAAAATAGCGCAATGGCAGGTCGAGTATCTTGTAGTAAATCTTGCGCTGAAAATTCATAACTGTGCCGTTGCTGATGGGCGCCATATAAAACGAGCCCATATAGCCGAAAAAGTTTTTGAAAAACGCGCCGATAATCACAAACAGTCCGATGTACATCAGGGCGGAAAGTTTTCCGTCGGTAACAATCACGTGGTAAAGGAAATAGTCGAGATACGCCTTGGCGTGACTAAGGCACTCATAGCTCAGAGTAAAGTCGCCAGGATACTCCACCACCCTGTCGGTGTCGGAGAAAAGCATGTCTAAGAACGGTATAATCATAGCCATGCTGAATAGCGAAAACACTGTGCTCAAAGAGTTTAGCAGCACATTTAAGAATGCGTACTTTTTAAAAGGTTTTAGATAACTTACTACGGTGGATATTGTGTTCACTGCCTGATATTTTAGTTTTTGATTTTCGGCACAAATATACAAAAAAAAACAAACGCAAAAAAAATACGCCCTTGCGCTGCAAAGACGTATTTTCTATTTAAACTAAAACGTTTTAACTATGAACTACACATATAAAACGGACACTCGTTGGGTTTATTATATCAACCATCAAAATTTATAAAATTACAGAGT
>JAGCNK010000011.1 GCA_017645985.1 Bacteroidales bacterium
AAAATTATTTCAAATATTTTTTCATTTTTTTACGGATTAATTTTTAATTAGTTTAAAAACAATACGTTATAAAGATAGAAAAAATCAATTTTTTTCTACCTAATTTCAATGCGGTGTATAATATATAAGGTGATGCCTAAATCCTTACTCCGATCACGGTGGTGTCGTCCATCTGGATATAGTCTTGTTTCCAATCCTCAAACGAGTCTAAGAGTATCTGGCTCTGGGTTTCCACCGGTTTGTCGCTGTTGTCGGCAAGCATGTCTCTGAAACGTTTTGCCATAAACTTGCGTCCGTCGGTGCCGCCAAACTGGTCTTGGTATCCGTCGGAATATATGTAGAATGTGGTGGGTGTGCTGATGTCGATAGTGTGGCAGGTGAAGCTTCTTTCGTTGCCCTTCTGCATGCCGCCGATAGATTTCAGGTCGCCGTTTACCTTGTGCACCTCGCCGTTTTGAATGTAGAGCAGGGGCGACTTGGCACCTGCGAACTGCATCTGATGCGTGGTTTTGTCGATGGTGCAGATGGCGGCGTCCATACCGTCGTTGTTTTGCGACGTGTCTTGCTGCAGGGTGGCTATCACCAGCTTGTTGAGCTCGTTGAGAATGATGTCGGGCTGTGTTATTTTCTGGAAGTTGACAATCTGGTTTAGCAGAGCGTCGCCGAGCATGCTCATGAATGCTCCCGGCACGCCGTGACCCGTGCAGTCGATAACGGCAATGATTATTTTGCCCTGTTCCTCCTCTTCTACATCCTTGCGGCGGAAGAGCGTGGGCGGACGTTCGGTCTTTACCTCAGAGAACCAGTAGAAGTCGCCGCTGACAGCCTCGCGCGGATGAAAATATACAAATCCGTCGGAGAAATGCTTTTTGAGAAAGTCGGTACCCGGCAGCATTGCGTTCTGAATGCGTGCAGCGTAGTTGATCGATGACTTGATGTCGAGGTTCTGACGTTCTATTTCGGCTTTCTGGTTGTTGATTTCTTCGTTCTGGCTGGTGAGTTTCTCGTTTACCTTCTTGGTTTTGCGGCTGTTGGAAATTATGTAAGCCATAAATACCGCCGCCATAAGACCAATTATTACAAAAATGGTGATAACGAGCTTGTTGCGGTGGAGTTTCTCTTCGGCGAGGGCAAGTTCCTTCTCTTTTTCCTTGGTGGAGATGCTCACCTGCAATTCTGAAAAGCTCTCCGCCTTGCGAGCCTCAAAGAGCGAATCCTGCACACGTGTGTATCGTTGCAGCTGAATGTATGCGCTGTCGGTTTTGCCCAGGTCGCTGTTGATGTCGGACAGAAGCAGCAGAGCCTCAGCCTTTTGCGTAAGCCAATCGTTGGCCTCCGACATTGATAGCGAAGTCTGCGCCATAGTTTTTGCCAGCTGGTAGCGTCCTTGCATAAAGTTGATTCGTCCCTGACGGTTGTATACCGAGGCGATGTCGGGGAAACGGTCGAGATCCATATACAGGTTGTAGGCCTTCTGGTAGTCGGAATAAGCCCTTCCGTAGTTTTCGGTGTGGTAATGCATCTCGCCCATAGCGAAATAGGCGTCGGCTATGTCTTTCTTGTTGCCGGCAATGCGGAATCGTGTAACAGCCTCCTCGAGCATCTTTGCCTCGTTTTCGTAATCCTCGTTCTGTTCGTAGAGCGTGGCAAGAAAACGGTATGTTTCGGCTATCAGCTGCGGGTCTTTGGTCTCGAGACTGATTTTGAGTGCTTCGGCAAAGTTGATTTCAGCCTTGTCGTACTGATACATGGCAAGGTTTACGCTTCCGATGTTGTTTTTGGCACGAGCCTGACCTTCGCGGTCGTTGATTTCGTTGAAAATGGTCTCTGACTGATGGTAATACGACAGAGCCACCTCGTCGACACTCTGTATAAAGTATGTGCGACCGATATTGAGCAGGGCGTAAGCCATCTCGCGTTTCATATCCAGCTGTTTGAACTGGGTGTATGCCATCAGGTAGTTTTCCATTGCCATATAGTACACCTTCTGCTCAAAGTATATGTCGGCTATTCTCTGGTGCCAGTCGGCCTGCGACGAAAGATCCTCGTTGGTGTTGGCTATCTGCAACGCCTGTCCCGCATATTCGAGTGCGAGGTAGGGCTGCGAAATGCTGCTGAGGTTGTAAAGTTTGGATAGAATATTGCAAATCTCACGGTCCGAAGCACCTGAGGCGTAACTCTTCTGCAGTATGATGTCGAGACTGTCGATTTTTTTCTCGGTGGAGTTCTGCGCAAAGCCTGTAAGCGGCAAAAGCATTGCGATAATTATCGCCGCCGCTTTTATAGTTTTGATGATTTGATTGTGTATCAATTTGTTAATTAATGTCATCTCTATTAAAATATATCTTTATCAGTGCATAATCTATGCCTAATGTTATCTGTGGATATAATTTTTGTGTAAGTTTTTTTGCAGATTAGCCCAAAAAGGTGTTACTTTGCTACATAAATTTTTGCAATTATGAATTGTTTGGTAATCGACGACGACGAGGCTGTGGGCGTGTATATGCGCAAACTGATAGAGGACACAGGGTTTCTCAACCTACTTGGCTACTATTCAAATCCGAGTTCTGCTGTGGGCTACATTATGTCAAACATCGACAACATCGACCTGGTGTTTGTGGATGTTGAGATGCCCGGGCTCACTGGCATTGACCTGATTTCGTCGCTCGGCACTATGGCCGAAAAAATCAAATTCGTGGTGATTTCGAGCAAAGACAAGTATGCCATCGACGCCCTTGAAAACAATGTGGCGGCGTACATTCTCAAACCTGTAAACCCGGTTAACTTTTTGAAAGCCGTGTCGAAGGTGCGCAACATGGTGGAAAACACGGCGCAACCCGAGGCTTCGCCCACATTCTTTATCCGCACCACCGACAACAGGTATGTGAAAATCAACTGGAACGACGTATTCTGGCTTGAGGTAAACCGCAACAACATATCTATCAACACTTTTGACGCAAGCTACGAGATTCAGTCCACCCTCAAGGACATATCTACCAAGCTGCCTGTGGGACTTTTTTTCAAGACCCACCGCAGTTTTATTGTCAACATCAGCCACATAGATGTAATCGAACCCGACTTTATTGTGATGAAGACAAGCAAAAAGGATGTGCAGATACCCCTCTCGCGCAACTACAGACCCGATTTTCTCGCAAAAGTTAACGTTCTTAACCGGGGCGAGTAGTTTTTTTCGGTCTGACGTGTTGCTTTATTGGTTTATTTTTTGTACATTTGGATTTGTTATTAATTTTTAAAACTAACCGTTATGAAGCAATCGATCAAAAAGACATTCGTGCTTGATACAAACGTGATTCTGCACGATTTTCACAGCATATTCAACTTCGAGGAGAACGACATTGTGATCCCGATTGTGGTTTTGGAAGAACTCGACAAGTTTAAGAAAGGCAACGAGACCATCAACCTCCAGGCGCGTGAGTTTATGCGCGAGCTCGACCGCCTTACCGAAGACAACATCAACCTCGAAGACGGCATTCCGCTGGGCAAAGACCGCGGCACACTTTATATTATTAACGGCAAGCCGTTCAACAAGGCTATGCAGATGGCTTTTTCGGAGCAGATTCCCGACCATAAGATTCTCTCCGTGGCTCTGTGGGAAAAAGAACAGTTTCCCGACAAGCACGTTATCCTTGTATCTCAGGATATTAACCTGCGTATGAAAGCCCGCGCCCTGAAAATGGAGGCTCAGGATTACAAAACTGGCAAGGTGAGCAACACCGCCCGTCTGTTTGACGGAATGCGCACAATACCAAACACTCCCGACGATTTTGTGGGACGACTTTACCGCGAAAGCGTAATTACTATCGACAAGAGCGGTCTGGACAACGACTTTTATGCCAACGAGTATTTTATTGTGGGCGACGATAAGAC
>JAGCNK010000012.1 GCA_017645985.1 Bacteroidales bacterium
GCCGCAACATCAACGCCGTGGCGGTATATTCGGGACTTACATTCCTTGAAATTCAGGCAGCGTTTGACTCTTGCACCTTTGGCGGCACCAAGTTTCTATACCTTTCGCCCGAACGCCTTGGTACAGATCTTTTTCTAGAACGGCTCAAAACCCTGAAAGTGAGTATGCTGGCTATCGACGAGGCGCATTGTATATCGCAGTGGGGATACGACTTTCGTCCCAGCTACTTGAAAATTGCCGAGATACGTCAGCATCTGCCGGGCGTGCCTGTGCTTGCCCTCACCGCCACCGCCACGCCGAAGGTCGCCGACGACATTCAAGACAAGCTGCTGTTTAAGGAGAAGAACCTTTTTAAGAAAAGTTTCGCACGTTCTAACCTTATATATATAGTGCGCAAGGTGGAAGACAAGGAAAACTACCTGATGCGCATTGTCAACAACCAGCCAGGCACGGGCGTGGTGTATGTCAGAAACCGCAAAAAGACCCGCGAGACTGCCGAGTTTCTGCAAAAGAAAGGCGTATCCGCCGACTATTTTCACGCCGGACTCACTCAGGCATACAAAGACTACCGTCAGCAGCAGTGGAAAGACGGCAAAACACGCATAATATGTTCCACCAACGCCTTTGGAATGGGAATCGACAAGCCAGACGTTAGGTTTGTGGCGCATTTGGATGTTCCCGACAGTCTCGAGGCATATTTCCAGGAGGCGGGTAGGGGAGGCCGCGACGAAAAACGTGCATACGCAGTGATGCTTTACAACGACGGCGACATTGCCAACCTCAGGCGAAACCTCACAAACTCCTTTCCGTCAAAGGAATACATCAAACAAGTGTACAACGCTCTGGGCAACTATTACCAGATACCCATCGGCGCATCCAAAGGACGCACCTACGAGTTTAAAATCGGACATTTCGTTGAGCAGTACAACCTGAATATCATACAGTGTATGAGCGCGTTGAAGATACTCCAGCGCAACGGATACATCGAAACCACCGACGAGGTATTTGTGGAATCGCGCATTATGTTTACCATCAGCCGCGAGGATCTGTACAAATATCAGGTGGCAAACCGTCAGACCGACGCCTTCATCAAGCTCTTGCTGCGCAGCTACACGGGCTTGTTCAGCAACTACGCCAACATCGACGAGGAGGCTCTTGCCAAATATATGCAGTGCAGCCGCGACACACTGGTGGATATTCTTAAAAAAATGTCGGCGCAAAAAATTATAAGTTACATCCCACAAAAGCGCACTCCATTTATCATATTTACCGAGGAGCGTCTCGACGACAAGAGCGTGACCATTGCGCCCGAAACCTACGACCTGCTGAAAGAGCATTACACCGAACGCATCAACGCTGTGATAAAATATTGTCTCAACGACCAGAAATGCCGCAGCCGACAGCTTACCGAATATTTTGGCGAAACATCGGGCAGCGACTGTGGAGAGTGCGATGTGTGCCGATCAAAACATCAGTCTGGATTAGCCTCCGATGAGTTTGATGCTATATTTGATTATATCTTCAGCACATTAACAGCATCGCCGCAGCCCATCGACATCATCACCCAGCAGAGCCAGTACGAACCCGAGACCACATCGCAGGTATTGCGCAAGATGGTGGACGACGGCATCGTGATACAAAACGACAAAGGCGAATTTCTGGTGTCAAACGACTCCGAAAACCAAGATAATCACAAAGATTAAATGAAACTTAATATTAAAATTACAGAAAAAGGTATTTTATTATAAAAAAAGTTTTATCTTTGCAATATTAATAATAACCAAAAACACAGAACATGGCAACAAAGAAAAAAGCAACTGAGGCCGTAGAAAAGACCGCCCCCAAAACTGCTAAGACAACCGCAAAAAAAACAGCAGCAAAAAAAGAAGAACCCAAGAATATTTTCGGCTCTTCTAAAGTAAAGACACTCTTTTCTATCACCCAGGAGGCCGCCAACAATGCACAGACTGTTAACCTTGCCGGCGACTTCAACAACTGGGACAAAGAAATCACCGTGATGAAATTCAACCAGAAAACTAAGACCTTCTCGGCCGAGATAGAACTCGAAAAAGGTGTTCACCAGTTCCGTTATATCTTCGACGGCACAATCTGGGGCAATGATCCCAAGCTCCCCACCGAAGAAAACGACCTCGGTATCAACTCGGTTATCGAAGTGAAGTAGTTTTTTACTAAAAATCTTTATAAAAAAAGCAAAATGATTGAGTCATTTTGCTTTTTTTTTAGATATTTGCGCTGCAAAAAATATCTTGACATGAAGTTACAAGCAGAACACCTTATAAAGATATACGGAAAACGTACCGTTGTAAAAGACGTGTCGATCAATGTGTCGCAGGGCGAGATTGTGGGGCTTCTCGGTCCCAACGGAGCCGGCAAAACCACATCTTTCTATATGATTGTGGGATTAATCAAGCCAAACGGCGGACAGATTTTTCTCGACCAGACCGATATCACCAAGTTTCCGATGTACAAGCGCGCCCAGCTCGGCGTGGGATACCTGCCTCAGGAGGCGTCGGTTTTCCGCCAGATGAGCGTTGAGGACAACATCAAGTCGGTGATGGAGGTGCGCGGATTTAGCAAGGAGTATCAGAAAGAGAAACTCGAGAGCCTTATCGAAGAGTTCGGCCTCGGACACATCCGCAAGAGTCTCGGAATACAGCTTTCGGGTGGCGAACGCCGCCGTACCGAAATCGCAAGGGCTTTGGCTGTAGACCCGAAGTTCATCCTTTTGGACGAACCCTTCGCCGGTGTGGACCCCATCGCCGTTGAGGATATCCAGGGCATTGTGGCAACCCTCAAAAACAAGAACATCGGCATCCTTATCACCGACCACAACGTGGACGAGACACTCGCCATCACCGACCGCGCATATCTGCTGTTCGACGGCAAGATTTTGCAGGCTGGCACACCCGAAGACCTCGCCAACGACCCCGAAGTGCGCCGCGTATACCTCGGCAAAAACTTCGAGCTACGCCGTCCGGCGTACATCGCCAACCGCGAGGAGCCTGAACAAACCGACTCATCAGAAAGCAATCAAGATAACACTCAAAGCAACAATTGATTATGGAACTTAACCTGAAAAAACCGATAGTATTTTTCGATCTCGAATCCACCGGCATCAATGTGTCATCAGACCGCATTGTGGAGATTTGCGTGCTAAAAGTGAACCCCGACCATACCGAGGAGACATTCACCGCCCGTGTGAATCCCACAATTCCTATGAGCAAGGAGGCCGCCGAAATCACAGGCATCACCGACGACGACCTCAAAGACTGTCCGCGCTTTGCCGAGATCGCGCCCAAGCTCAACAAGTTTATCGAAAACTGCGACCTCGCAGGATTCAATTCCAACAAGTTTGACATTCCGCTGCTTGCCGAGGAGTTTCTCCGCGCAGGCATCGACTTTGATATGAAGAAACGCCGCGCCATCGACGTGCAGGTGATCTACCACAAGCTCGAACAGCGCAACCTCGCCGCCGCCTACAAATATTACTGCGGCAAGGAGCTCACCGACGCGCACTCCGCACTCGGCGACACCCGCGCCACTTACGAGGTGCTGAAGGCGCAGCTCGAAAAATATAAAGACCAGATTGAAAACGACGTGGAAAAACTCTCCGAGTTTTCGGTTCAGACCAACAATGTGGACTTTGCCGGACGTTTCGTTTACGACGACCAGGGCAACGAGATTGTCAACTTTGGCAAGCACAAGGGATTGAAAGTGACCGACGTGCTGAAAAGCGAGCCCAACTACTACACTTGGATGATGAACGGCGACTTTCCGCTATACACCAAGAAGGTGCTCACAGCCATAAAACTGCGCAATGCTAGGTTTAACCGTTAATTTTTTTCAGTTTTTTTTGATTTATTAAAATAATTCGTATCTTGCGCCGATTTATAAACATCATTAAATATACACACTCTAAACTTAACTAAAAATGGCAGAAGAGAACAACACACCGGCTACAGCCGAAAAAGCTCCCAACAAACTTATGGGCGCACTCAGTTACTTAGGCATTTTGGTTTTAGTGCCTATGATTGGCCTCAAACCAGAAGAGAAAGACGACTACGTTAAAACACACATCCGTCAGGGAGTTGGCGTTTTGGCATTAGACATCGTGGCATACCTTATCCGTTGGATTGGTGCAGCTATCATCCCCGGCGGTATCGGCAGCCTCGTTTACTGGATTGGCTCGCTTGTAATGCTTTTGGCATTCGTTCTTATGATCCTCGGTATCGTTCACGCTGTTAAACCCTGCAGCGACAAGCTTCCCATCTTTGGCGATTTCTTCGACAAGACATTCGCTTCGGTGGCTAAGTAAGGTAAATTAGATACCACAAGCAAAAAAAAAAAATTACGGCAGTCCGTCTGGGCTGCCGTTTTTTTATCTGTTTAGTGCAAATGCCTTATTTGGTGAGAACACCCGCCATAGCCTCGTAAATGGTGCTGCTGTCGGGCAGATTGTCGTTCTCGGGCTGTTCGATTTTCACCACTGGAGCAGGATGGTGGGAGAGGAATTCCCTCACCTGGGCGTCCTGAGCCGAACCGTAAACCCTTGAATCCACAAGCGCGATGTCGTATGTTACCTTGTCGTCGTTGTCGAGCACACGGTTGTGTTCCAGTGTGTACACCTTGTAGTTGATGTCGGTTTTCATAAGGATGTTGGTTATGAAAACCGATAGAAGGCGGTCTTTGGCTATCACCACGGCTTTCTTGCCCTTCCAGCGGTACTGGCGTTCGGGCGATTGCAGCGGAGCTTTTTTGTAAGGTATTGTAAACGAAATGCTTGTGCCTTCGCCAAGTTTGGATGTGGCGTATATTTTGCCGCCAAGAAGCTCGATTATGGCCTTCGACACCGGCAGACCGATGCTCGGACCGTAGCCCCTTGTGTTTACCGGCGCAATGTAGTAACGCGAGAAAATGTTTTTGAGCGATTCCTCGTCGATACCGATGCCGGTGTCCGACACCTCGAACAGTATTTCGGTGTCGTTGTTGCAGAGCGTGCAGTTGAACCTTATCTCGCCCTTGTCGGTATAGCGGCAGGCGTTGTTTATCAAGTTTTTAAGCACGTGCTCGAGTTTCTCAAAGTCGGTTTTTATAGCCTGTTTTTCGCCCTTGATGTTCATTCGGCGGATAAACTCGATATGCTTGTTGTTGTGATAGAGCGTGCGGAGCTTGTAGTACTGGCAAATCTCGTTGAACAGGTATCCGATGTCGCCGGCGGTTTCGGTAATAGACAGAGTGCCGTCGTCGATTTTTTCCATATCGGATATTGCGTTGAGCAGCAGCATTATGTCGTCGCTCTGCTGTTTTACCACCGACACAAAACGGGTCTGGTCTTCGATTTTGAGCGACCGTGCCACAGTGTCCAGATAGCTGTTGATGGTGGCGAGGGGAGTCCTGATTTCCTGGCTTACGTTGGTTATCAGCGATTTTTTGGCTTGTTCCGAATTGTTGAGCTTGTCGCGTGTGTTTTCTAGTTCGAGACTTATTGAGTCGAGTTTCTCGTTGTTGAGTTTCAGCTCGTTGTTGAGAGTCTCGTACTGCTTGTTCTGTTCGCGCAGCTGCATCTGGTTTCGTCGCAGAAGCTCGTGCTGGATATACTGCTCGTTGGTGTTGTGTATTATTCCGATGTATCCCGCAACATTGCCCATACGGTCGAAACGCTTGATACCCCGGGCCTTGCAGTGGATGTGTGCGCCGTCTTTGTGTTGCAGCACTATGTCGCGGTCAAAAATGTCCGTAGGGTCGCTGTTGTCGCTGAGGGCGTATTCCAGAAGGTCGTTTTTCGACTCTAAATCGCTGATAAACAGCTGCGGTTTCTGAGTGATTATCTCCTCCGGCGTGAAACCGATAATCTTGGTAACCGATTCGCTCACGTACACCACGTAGCCGTTGCTGTCCATCTCCCAAAAACAGTCGTCGGTGCACAGAGCCACCTTGTTAAACTTGTCTTCGGTGTATTGCAGCTGAGCCTTGATGTCCCATCGCGAGGCGTCGGTAATCATCAGCCTGCCCAGCAGAACCGTGGCGGCGGGAAAAACTACCAGCACCGTGGGCGCGAGTGCAAGCATATTGGGAACAAGGTCTGACGGAATAATCACGGGCGTCATCAGAAACATCAGCAGATGCACAAGCACCGCCATCTTCACCAGAGTGCTGATTTTGTGCTGCGAAACCTCTTTGGGGTAGAACCTGTAGAAAAGTATTCCGCAGAGCGACGAAATCAGTATGGTGTAGAGGTCGAAAATGAGCATGCTGTCGGCGTTCCACACGTCGTTGCCGATGTCAACGGTGTAAAACTGCACCACCGGCACAAAAAACCTGTACACGGCGTATCCGCCCACAGCAATGGCTGCGGTAACGGTGGTGCGAGTGCCTAGAAACAGACCAGAGAGCGCAAGAAGCACAGTTTTGGCGTCGATAAAAATCTTGGCGCCGCTGTACCATCCGATATTCTCAACCATAAGCATAATGCCTGTGGCGCCTACAACAATACCTGTGGCGTATTGCATAAGCGTCTTGTAGGTTTCGCGATACTTAATCCAGTAAAAGTCGTATATCGACCTGAATATAAGCAGGATACCTACGTTGATGATAAAATCGGTAATGTCGCCCTTGGTCATAGTCGGCTATGGTTACAGTTCGGGAAAGAACTTGCGGTCGTTGTCGTTCTCCACCTCGAATTTGAAAATCGTCTTTTGGTTGTACGACTTGCCCGGACGGAGAATTGCGCTCGGGAAGTTGCTGTTGTTGGGAGCGTCGGGGAAGAACTGGGTTTCAAAACAGCATGCGCTCTGGCGGGGAATCTTCTTGCCGCAGCGGTGGGTGAGGGTGCTGTCGAGCCAGTTGCCGGTGTAGAACTGCATGCCGGGATAGTTGGTGAACACCTTTAATATACGTCCGCTGTGAGGATCTTCCACCTCGGCAGCAAGGAACATATCGCCGTCTTTGGTGTTGAGCACGTAGTTGTGGTCGAATGCGAAGTCCTTGATAGTTTTCAAACGGCGGAACTTGCGGAAATCAAAGTCGGTGTCGTCGACGGGCATAATCACGCCTGTGGGAATGCAGTCGGATTTCACCTCGGTGATGGCGTTGGCGTTGATCATCACTGCGTAGTCGGCAATGGTGGTGTCTTTGAAATCGCCGCTGAGGTTGAAATATGCGTGCTGGGTCAGGTTTACGGGGGTTGCCTTGTCGGTAACGGCCTGATAATGCATTACCAGCTCGTTGTTTTTTGTAATCTTATAAGTAACGGTGGCAGTGAGAGTTCCGGGGAAATTCTCCTCGCCGTCGGGACTGATGTATTCAAAAGTGATTTCGGGTTCGTCGCCGTCAACGGTGTTTTTCACATTCCAGTCGCGAACGCTGAAACCCTGTGGACCGCCGTGCAGGCTGTTGGGTCCGTCGTTGGGATTGAGTTTGTATTCCACGCCGTCGAGGGTGAATTTAGCACCGCCGATACGGTTGGCGTAACGTCCGGGAACTACGCCTATATACGACTGATTCTTAACATATTCGTCGTAGTCTTTGAGCTCGAGGATAACGTTTTCAGATTTTCCGTCCTTGCCAGGAACGTTGATATTGGTGATAGTGGCGCCGCGTTGAATAAAACCGGCCTCCATGCCCGCACCGTTGCTCAGTACGTAGCGTTTTATGCCTTTAGCGGCATCGTAAGTTTCTGTCTTTATCATAGTTAAAATGTTTTTTTTGTCGGCGCGTGTGCGCCCGAGTTTTTTATTCGCAAATATAAGCAAAAATCAAATTAGATACAACAAACATCAAATTTTTAAACCGGTGGCGAGCATTTTTTTTGCTTATTTTTCGGTGTGCTTATTTTTTTATACATTATTCATAAAAATGAACAAAATGAATAGTAGTATTTTTTCTATACACTCTGTATATTAGCATTGAAATCTGAAAGCATTTTTTTTCAGACAGCTAATTAAAAAACACACATTAAAAAAATAGAGAGATATATTATGAGACAGTTGAAAATTACAAAACAAGTTACCAACCGCGAAGCCGCTTCGCTCGACAAATATTTACAGGAAATAGCCCGCATAAGTCTGCTCAAAGACGATGAAGAAGTTGACCTTGCGGCAAGAATACGCAAAGGCGACTCAAGAGCTCTCGACCGCCTAATCAAAACCAACCTTCGTTTTGTAGTTTCGGTTGCAAAACAGTATCAGAACCAGGGTCTCAGCCTTCCCGACCTTATCAACGAAGGCAATGTGGGATTAATCAAGGCAGCACAGCGTTTCGACGAGACCAAAGGTTTCAAATTTATCTCTTACGCAGTGTGGTGGATCCGCCAGTCGATTCTTCAGGCTCTGGCCGAGCAGTCAAGACTGGTTCGCCTGCCGCTCAACAAAATCGGAGCAATTTCTAAAATCAACCAGACATACAGCAAACTTTTTTATGAGTTTCAACGCGAACCCAGCGCCGAAGAGGTAGCTAAGGAACTTGACCTTATGCCCAAAGAGGTGCGCAGCGCACTCACCAACGCCAGCCATCACATGAGTATCGACGCTCCCGTAGGCGACGGCGACGATTCGTGCGTGGTAGACTTTATGCAGACCAGCGAAATTTCAAAACCCGACAACGGACTTATGACCGATTCGCTCCGCATCGAAATCAAACGTATGCTCAGCACTCTCGGCGAACGCGAGGCCGACATCGTAAGGCTCTATTTCGGTATCGACGCTCCCCACGCATTCACCCTCGAAGAAATCGGCGAGAAATTCGGTCTTACACGCGAACGTGTGCGCCAGATCAAGAGCAAGACTATCAAGGCGTTGAAATCAAAAAGTTTTCTTATCAAACAGTATTTGTAGCAAGTAGTAATATATCTTTAGGGAACTGCCAGCGAGTATAGATTTTTCTTTTTCATTTTTTTATTCTCCTCTATATTCCAATTAATAATTGCAAACTAAACAATCCGCAAGGCAGTTTCCCTTTTTTTTAATTCATAATTCATAATTCATAATTTTTTCCCCCCTTATTCCAATCTATTTTAAAAGTTAACAATTTGAAAACCTACCGTTGTTGGTTGCAATCTGAAACTTTTTTTATTTTTGCGTTTCAGAAAACTACGCAACAATGACATTCACCATAAAAATAGGCTCAAACGTACTCACACGCGCCGATGGCACTCTGGACACCGAACGTATGGCGGGACTTGTAGCCGAAATAGCACACCTGCACCGCGCAGGTCACCGCATTATCTTAGTTACCTCGGGAGCTGTGGCAGCCGGACGAAGCATGATTTCGGGCTATCAGGAATTAGACCCCGTGGCTCAGCGTCAGATACTTTCGAGCATAGGTCAGGTAAAACTTATCGACCAATACAAGCAGATTTTCGACCTCTACAATATCCGCATTGGGCAAATTCTTGTTACCAAACAAGATTTTTCTACTCGCGAACACTACCTAAATATGCGCAACTGCGTACTCGCTCTGTGGGGAAGCAACGTGATTCCTGTGGTAAACGAAAACGACACTGTATCAGTTACTTCGCTAATGTTTACCGAAAACGACGAACTTTCGGGACTGATGGCGTCGATGATGAATTGTCAAAAGTTGTTTATACTCAGCAATATCGACGGCATTTTTAATGGAAATCCTTCCGACCCGGGCACTTCGGTGATAAGGGAAATAAAGCAAGGCGCAAATATTTCGCAATATGTTCAAACCACAAAATCGGGTTATGGACGTGGTGGAATGCAGACCAAATGCCGCATTGCTCGCAAAA
>JAGCNK010000075.1 GCA_017645985.1 Bacteroidales bacterium
ACACCAAAAGTTACTCAGTAGAACTTTCGGGCGATGGCGGAAAAATAATGTCGTGCCCTGTTAAATGGTTGTCTACAGCTAAGGTGCTCAACCCCAGTGTAAAGGTTTATCCCAACCCTGCAAAACAAAACGAACTTTTCACTCTTGAAATCTTGGATTTTGATGAAACCCAAAATTACGACATTGTAATCTTTACCGCCAACGGCACATTGGTAAAGAAGATTTCAAACGTGGAGAAACAAACATCTGTATCGTTGCCTGCAGGCATCTATTCGGGCTCGCTAATTAGCGGCGATGATAAAAAAGGCTTTAAACTTATTGTTAAATAATTAACCAGTTAAACTATTATGATTAAGAAACTTATATCGGCAGCAGCACTTTTGATGCTTGCCACCACCATATCAGCACAGCAATATATCACCTTCGACTTTGGCGGAGGTATCAACAATGTATCATTCGACCCGGGCAGCAACGGCACCAAAAAAGTAGGCGCAGGTATAGCCACACAAATAGGCTACCGCTACTTTTTCAACGACAATTGGGGTGCTGGCATAGGCGTAGGTTTTAATACCTTGTCGGGCAAAGCCACCCTTACATTCAATCAAAACGAGCAAAACGGCACCGACCCCACCATCCTTACCGAGCATAAGGAACGCAACTATTTAACCGAATACAACAGCGTGGAAGAAAAAGTCAAAGCATCCACCATTGATATTCCCATTGGAGCATACTACAACTATGCAATCAACGACAAATGGAGTTTGAATGCAGGTGTCAACCTTGTAGTATCTATCCTTGCCGGCAAAAAGTTTGAATCCAAAGCCGGCATAGTAAATGTAAGTGCCGAATTGCCATATTACAATGTGGTTATGACCGATTTGCCGCAGCACAATCTTAGCACATATTCCGATTTTGACGGCACACCCGATTTTAAGAGCGTGTCGATAGGCATAGGCGGCGAATGTAAAGCCTATTATGCCCTCAACGACAAAATAGACCTCAGCATTGGCATCGGCGGCGTATACCGCTTTAGCGATATTCAAAACCAAAAACTCGAAAAACTCTTCAATCCAGACACCCACGAATATGTAGGCATAACCCAAACCTCATTGTGCAGTGGAGTTAAATTGATAAGCTTCACCGGCACAGTAGGTATACGTTATCATTTGTTTTAGGCGATTGTTTGTGGATAATTATTTTTGGGGGACGCGCCACACCGCGTCCCTTTTTTTGTTGTAAAACGAAGAAAAAAAATGATTTTTATTTGCATTATTCTAAAATCTTACCTATTTTTGCCTACAACAAAAATATTACAAAATGGCACGTAAACTTTCAAAAAAAGACTGCGATGAAATACTCGCTCAGAAAAGCGACTTGGCTAAACTTATTATGAAGAAAATCGGAATGAAATACGATGAGTTTATTCAAGAAGCCGAAGCGTTGTTGATTCACGAGTATTCAGGATTATTATCGTCAGACGAGAAACAAAAGTACAATCGAATAATCTTTGCCGAATAATGGTAAGCATATCTAAAATTAAACGAACTAACCGCATCTATATAGATGCCAATGTGCTTATCAATTATTGTACTGGACAGCCTAACGATTGCAGCGAATTAAAATGGCTTTTTTCTTCAAAGTGTGATGATATGCTTTATACATCTAATTTGGCAATAGTTCAAACTATAGCCAAATTACAGACTGCCAATAAATATCGCAAGGCATTGCTGAGAACTGATATCGAAAAATTTATTAATTATTTTTATTCTCATATTACCGTTTGTGAGGTTTCTAACAATATTATTAAACAGGCAATGAACCTTATCGACGGCGATGATTTAGAAGATAACATCCATTATTTAGCAAGTCAGAGTGTTAATTGTAATATTATCTTAACCAACAATAAAAAAGATTTTCTACCTTTTAATATTAATATCAGAACTCCACGAAGATTAAAATACGCATAATCCTCTCCCCCTATTGACATTTTCAAAAATTCTCCTTACCTTTGCCTCATCGTTCGTAGTATGCGGACGGCATAGTCAACTTAATATTTAACTATTTAAATCTAGGTGATTTATGAAAAAAAAGTTTTTCTTGATTTTCTTCCTTTCATTGTGGTCGTTTGCCACTAACCTAATGGCAGCGAATAATACTTCAGATCAATCAATTTTTCAAGTGGATTATAAGATAGTAGCTGGCAATGCGAATTATACTCCTAATGCAGACTATACACTTACATATCCTATAGAAAAAACATTGTATTTCGACAACTTAGCTGATGCAATGGATTTTACCAACTATGAAGGATACTATCCTTTCTCTGGATCAGTCAATAATCCTTTGTGTGTAGTTACTGCAACCGTTACTCTTCTTAGTGATTATGCTGATGATAAGACTGTTCAGAAAACGATTCCGATAGACCAATATACCACCATAACCCTTGATTTGAAAAGCAAAGGTTATAATATTACTGGTAATTATAAGTTTAAAGTAGGATCTACCACTTCCGGTGCACTCACAGTTTTGGGTGACGATAAAAAAACAACACTCAATGCACAATTTGACGTAGCTGCAAATTCGTCGCTTACCATTGATGGCGGTGATTATTTTGGAGGTCAGTCTTATGTAATTTTTATAGATGACTCGTATGATGAAGTAACCATCAATGGAGGCATTTTCTATGGAAATTCAAGCGCTATGAGTATTTACGGTAAGAGCGCTTCAAATGGAAACAACGTTTTAATCAATGCTGGCAGATTTAGTGGTTCTAATCTAAGTGCTATATTATATAAGTTAGATAATGGCGCACAACCACCGATGTTAGGAGAGTGCCGAGGTGTTTATAAGGTAGAATTTGCCCTAGAACAATTTTTGTATCAAGGTAATTTTATAGGTAGTGAAGATCAATACCATAATGGTGTTGTTGTTGATGGAAACGATAATGAGCTATTTGATTTTATCGTTCGTGAAGCACCTGCCCAACCCTACGCCGTTCTCTCTGACGATAAGAAAACCCTCACTTTTTACTACGATTGCTGTATGCCGAATGAAAATGCGTGGTATGTGTGGGAGTACGATGATATTTTATTACAACCCAGAGGTTTTACTCCCGGTTGGACGTATGATTGTGGCTACGTTACTACAGTTGTTTTCGACAAATCGTTTAGCAATTATAGACCAACATCTTGTAACCAGTGGTTTAGTCAGTTTTTTAATTTAACCAAAATTGTGGATATTCATAACCTCATAACCGATGACGTGAAAGATATGGTGTTTATGTTCGAAAGTTGCCAAGCTCTTAAGGAAATTGACTTAAGCCACTTTAATACCTCAAACGCTGAAGCAATGTATAATATGTTTGAAGGCTGTTCTGTTCTTGAAAGTTTAGACTTAAGCAGTTTTAATCTATCAAAGGTGGAAGATATGAGTGGTATGTTTTTAAACTGTTCTGCCTTGACCAATATTACTTTTGGCAAAGATTCTAAGACTAGTTCTTTGGAAAATATAGGTGGTTTGTTCTCTGGTTGTAAATTACTTACAATTCTTGATTTAAGGTCTTTTTCCACATCAAAACTCCTATTTACTAATAACGCATTTGCATCTTGTGAAAATTTAACCACTATTATTGTGCCTGACGATTGGGACAATTCTAATTTTATTGAGCAAATAGAAGAACGTGGAGTTATGTATGATATTCTTCCTTTTGATGGCTCAGAAAAAATTGTTGGTGGCAACGGTACCCAATGGATAACCAATGCTTCAGAAAAAGATTATTTACGTATCGACGGCAAAGACGGCAAACCCGGTTTACTTACCACTCTGCCGTATACTATCAAATACGTTGAAGAAGATGGCAAAGAAGCCTCTTACGAAGGATTGCCTACTGAGTATTATCTTTACGATGAGAATATTGCTACGTTGAAGGATTATTCCAAAGACCCCATCAACATTCCTTCTCCCTCCAAAAAAGGTTATGTTTTTCTTGGTTGGTCTGAAGGACTTAATACCGGTTTAACCGCAGTGACAAAAGAAGTAAAAATCGACCCTGCTACCGACCGTTACAACCGTGTTTACAAGGCAAATTGGAAAAAACGCATCACAGCCGAAGTTGATGGCAATATTTCGTATCCCGATGCCGACAACTTAACTCTTTTTTGTGATGGCAAAGAAACAACTATAACATTGCCATTCACCATTACCTACGGCAAAGCTACCGGTTTTGAAATTAAGTTTGGCGACAATAAGTTTACAGCCAAGGGCGAGCTCAAAGCCAACGATAAAGCTATTGTTGTTAAGGTTCCCGATGGCATTACCACCGGCGTTTACGAAGGTGAATTGGTATTCACAGGTGCATTTGATCCTGAAACTAATCCTAACGATGATCCTGATTCCGACCCATATCCCATCACACTCTCTGTTAATGTGGTTAAAAACACTGCCGTGCAACTCTACACCGATGTGCTTATTGCCGACAATCACGAAGGTATTTACAATGCTTTCCAATGGTACAAGGATGGCGAACCCCTTGCAGGAGCTAATTTGCAGTATTACACCGAACCCAAGTTTGATTACACCAAAAGTTACTCAGTAGAACTTTCGGGCGATGGCGGAAAAATAATGTCGTGCCCTGTTAAATGGTTGTCTACTGCTAAGGTGCTCAACCCCAGCGTAAAGGTTTATCCCAACCCTGCTAAACAAAACGAACTTTTCACTCTTGAAATCTTGGATTTTGATGAAGCCCAAAATTACGACATTGTAATCTTTACCGCCAACGGCACATTGGTAAAGAAGATTTCAAACGTGGAGAAACAAACATC
>JAGCNK010000076.1 GCA_017645985.1 Bacteroidales bacterium
GATGAATCCCATATACGAGCCTTTGTACGAACCCAGATAGCGGTTGAAACTCTTGGGCGTGCAAACTTCCAATAGCGTAAATTTGCCTTGGTATTGGGGGTAATGTTGCTCCAGACGTTGCTGTATTTCGGATGCTATGCGCAGTTTTTCGGCTTTGTACGCCTCGGGGTCTTTGTAGAGGTCTTCCCAATACTGATACTCTTCGTCGTGCTGCACCATAAGTATCTGAATGATGCCCTTGCCTTCGGGTGCGAATTCGGGCTGGTCGGCGTAGTTGTTTAATATCACCACGTTGTGCTTGCGGCCTACGATCGTGTAAGGTTCGCAGTTGAATATTTCCATATTGGGTATGTCGGCAGTTTGTCCTTCTACTCCATAATATAGGGTGATATTGCTGAACACGGGATGAGTGGTGGTATTGTTGAACGCCTTTTTCAGATTGTCGTCCATATAGTTGTGACCGATTATATCAAACGCAACTTTAAGGTCGGTGGCAATGATGGCGTATTCGGGTTCTATGGATGTGCCGTCGGCAAAGTTTATCTTGGTGATTTTCTTGTCGTTGATTTCGGCGTTGAGTGCTTTTTTCTTTGTATAGATTTTTCCGCCGAGACTTAAATATTTGTCTCTCATACGGTTGGTAATGGTATCAGAACCACCGCGCGGCAGGTCGGCATTGCCCATCGAAAACATGGCATACATATAAAATGCCGAGATTACATAAAACTGTTTTGGAACGTAGTTGAATATAATCTGATGTATTATAGGACTTTTGAATCTTTTGGCGTATTCGTCGAGAGTGAGTTTTTTGTATTTGGCAAAAGCGGGTATTGCCTTTGCCATTTTGAACAGGAGTTTCATATTCTGTCCAAATCCCATCTGCTCTTGAGGATATCGCGAAGGTAATTCGATGGCTTGAAATTTTTTTATCAATTTGATAAAAGTGTTGATTTCTTTGCGGTCTTCGGGGGCGATAGCTAAAAGTTCTTTTCGCATTTTGTCGAGGTTGCGCCAAACATGAGCCTTAATACCGTCGATATCTACCTGCAGAAAATAGTCGTGACGGATGATGTCTTTTTCGGGGTCTTGTATTACTCCTACTTCTTGCCAGACTTTGTAAATTTCTTTTTTTGGCGATGTTCCAGTCATCCAGTGAACACAGTTGTCGATGTGGAAACCTTTGCGTTTCCACGATGTGCACTGTCCGCCTACAACGGTGTGCGACTCGAAAATCTCGCTCTCGATGCCGTTGAGCTGGGCGTAAATGCCCGCTGCTAATCCGGATATGCCTCCGCCTATGATTGATATTTTTGCCATTTACTTTTTTTGTGTTCCCGACAAATACTCTATCGGTAATTTGCGCAAATGTATGGCTTTTTTTTTACAAAAACAAAAAAAGGGGGTTTTAAAAAAAATGCAGTTTGGAATTTATGTTAATTCGCTAAGGTTTGGTACAAAAAAACGACCGGTGTCGGAGGACATCGGTCGTGGAGATAATATTCTAATTGATGTTTATTTTGCGTTTTTGAGCAGCCAAACCTCAAGACCGGGCTGTTTTTTCTTGAGAGCGTTGTACTGTGCGATGATGTCGTCGGCCTTGTCGCTCGAACCTACGTAAACGCGGTGCTGGTCGCCTACGGTAAGGATTTTAGAGCCAGGAAGCTCGCGCTGACGTTTCTGTGCGTTTTTGATTGTGGTGAAGCTGCCTGCAATGAGGTAGTATTTTTTGTACTGGCTACCTATATTTAAAGGTGTGGTAGAGAAACCGGCGTCGAGCAGAGTCTTGGTTTCGGGATCGTCCACAACTTCGGTTTCGCCCAGGTCGGGAACGTTGCTCTTGGGCTGAGCGGTGTCTTGGGCTGGGGGAGGAGTGGTTACCTGTGTGGTGTCGGCCTTGGGTTTCGAGCCGAAAAGTCCTGCAACCCAATTGTTGACAGGATCCATATATAATATATAAAGTGTGATAAGCGCGGCAATGGGCAGCAGTATGAGCAGCCATTTGAGCGCTCCGCTCTTCTTCTGAGTGTCTTTCACCTCGGCTTCGGCGGGTTTGGTGTCGCGTACCGACGATGCCACTTGCGAAGTCTTCACCGTTGTGGTGGTCTTGGTGGTGGTAGTTGTGGTCTTTACCGTCTTGCCTTTTGATGTGCGGGCAGCAGCTTTGGCGGCTTCCACCTCCACGGGGTCCATACCGTAGTTGTCGATCATCAGGTTGTTGGGCACGGCCTTAATGATGATGGCTCCGCTTTCGTCTTTGGCTATGATGCCCACCTCGTCGAGAGTTACCGATTCGTTCTTGTCGAGTTTCTCTTTGGTCTCTTTTACAAATTGCTCTACCTGCAGATGTGCCGTGGTCTGGTTTACGGGCTGGGTCTGCATTATGTATGTTTCGAGCGCGTTGTCTTTGTCGGTGGTTTTGCCGGTGTCGAGCTTAACGATTTTGGAGGGAGGATATATTGTTCCCGTTTTTTCGTCTAATTGAGCGGGCTGGTATTGTGTTTCCAAAGTGCCTAACCCGGGTATGGTTATACTATCATTTGTGAGTAGTATCTCTTTGAATAATTCTGTAAGGTTTGTCATAATTGCTGCAGTTTCTTTTACTTGCTTGTTGCTTGTTGGTTGAAATCTTCATTTGCAAATATACTAAATTTTAATTATATCAAACTTTTTTTTTGTTTTTTTTATCGGTCTTCGTAATTTTTGTAAATTTGACATCTGAAATAAAAGCTATTACTTATGAAGAAAATTATGGTTACCGGCGGCGCCGGATTTATTGGCTCGCATACCGTTGTGGAACTGCAACAAAAAGGTTACGAGGTATTTATTGTAGACAATCTGAGCAACTCCAACCCCGACGTTATCGGCAATATAGCCAAGATTACGGGCGTGACTCCTGTGTTTGGCAAGGTGGACGTGTCGGTAAAGGAAGAACTCTTCGGATTCCTGAAACAGCATCCCGGCATCGAGTCGGTGATACATTTCGCAGCCAGCAAGGCAGTGGGTGAATCGGTGGAGCAGCCTTTGAAATACTACCGAAACAATATCAACGGACTTATCAACGTGCTGGAGGCTATGAAAGAGTTCGGCATCAAGAACTTGGTGTTCTCGTCGTCGTGCACTGTGTACGGACAGCCCAAGACTCTGCCTGTTACCGAAAACTCGCCTATTCAGCCCGCACTCTCGCCATACGGCAACACCAAGCAGATCAACGAGGAGATTATTCACGACTTTGTGGCTGTAAACCCTGGTATCAACGCCATAGCTTTGAGATATTTTAATCCCATAGGAGCGCATCCTACGGCGTTGATTGGCGAGCTGCCTATCGGCGTGCCTGCCAACCTGATTCCTTATATCACACAGACCGCAGCCGGCATACGCGAGTGCCTGAGCGTGTTTGGCAACGACTACGACACTCCCGACGGCACACCTATCCGCGACTATATCGACATTATCGACCTTGCCAACGCCCATATAGCAGCTATCAACCGTATGGAGCAGGGCAAGCAGAAGGGTCGTCTTGAATTTTTCAATATCGGCACAGGACGCGGACTAACTGTCTTGGAACTTATCAACGCTTTTGAAAAGGCAACAGGAGTAAAGCTCAACTACAAAATAGTGGGACGACGCGCAGGCGACATCGAGAAGGTTTGGGCCGACACATCGCTCGCCAACAACGAACTGGGTTGGAAAGCACAAGTGCCCATTGAGGAGACTCTCCGAAACGCCTGGAAATGGCAACAGCATATTTCAAAATAAAAAAAAGGTGGCTGAATTTTCAGTCACCTTTTTTTTATGTCTTTATTTCTCTTAGAATTTGAAAGTGAGTCCGAGACCAGTTACGTTCTTAAACTGGGTCAGAGAGAAGTAGTCGTGTTCGTCTTTGGTGATTTTTACGTCCTCGTCGTATACAAGCTCTGAGGTGATGTTAAACGAGAGCCATTTGTTGATCTGCATTGCAATGATAACGTTCCAGTCAACATCGATCTCGTCCATAAATCCGTCTTTGTAAGAGTTGAAGAGTACGAGGTTGGTGCCGAACGAGATGTTTTTGGCAATGTTGTATTTGGCGTCGAGTTTGAAATACCAACCAAACTCGGAGCGTGCATGCTTGCAGGTGTCAACACCAAATGCGCCCTGCTCGGAAAGAAAGTCGTTGAGCACTACAGTGGTCTTACCGCAGAAGGGAGAGAGGTAGAACATGAAGTTGTCGCTAACCTGGTAGTCGAGACCCACGGTGTAGGTGAGGTAGAGGGGCGACCAACATTCAGAGTTGAGTGTTGCCACTTCTTGCTCTTCTTCCACGCCCTCTTCGTTTACTACTTTTACTTTTTCGTAAGTCCAGCCTTTGTCAAACTGGCTCTTGTAGTCGAAAATGGCTGAGTAGTAAAGCTTTTTGGCTGCCTGGTAGCCGTATTTGGATGCGAACTGAAGTTTGTCGTCGTTTTTGCGGAACTCGTCGTACTCGTCGATGAGGCGGAGAGTGCCGTACTGAGCTGTGATGGCGTTTTGCCATGAGTGCTTGCCTTTGGCGTAGTTGGCGTTGAAGTTGGCAAATCCGTTGATGCCAATCTGCTGATCGCCGCCGGGAGCCCAGTTTACGAGGGCGGTCTGAGTGGCTGTGAGCGAGAGCATTCCGCTGAATTTCCATACCTTTCCGCTGTCAACGTCAACGGACTTTTTTGATTCTTTTGCAAGAGAGGCAACGTCTTTTGCCACCTCGTCGGTCTGCGCCAATACGGGAAGAGTAAGTGCCGCAGCTGCTAATGTTAATATAAAATGTTTCATATTGATTTAGTTTTTAGAATTGATTATATTATCTGATATGGTCGGCGTCTACAAACCTGTAGTAGCCGTCGGGCAGCGACTTGATGAAATTTTTGTGGTAAATGTCCCATTTACTGCGGAATGTGCTGAGCGCTGCGGTGTCGGGATACTGCCTCCACAGCGACTCAAGAGCTTGAATGCGTGCGGAGTCCTTGTCGACACCCTCGCTTGTGAGATGGCTGATGGCGTTGTCTACGCAGGCGAATTTCAGCTGGTCGTAGTCTTTCTTGAAAAGAGGGAAATAGTAGTCCATAATCATTTTCTGACCTGCCGCACCTTTGGCGTCGAATCCCGGAAAATAGCGGGCGGTGAGCAGGTAGTTGTTTGCCACAAATATCTCGGACGTGGGCAGAGTGTCGGCGGTGCTGCCTTTGAGTGTAGACTCTATGATTTTTGACGCCTTGCTGATGAGCAGTTTCGGAGTAAAAATGCCCACAATGCCGATAAGAATCAGACCGTAGATAAACCATCTTGCGCCCGATTTCTTTTCGTGCTTGGTAGTTTTGGGAAATAAAGACATAGCTTTTTTGTTTATTTTTAATGGCAAAAGTAAGTTTTTTTAATAGTTTTATTGTTATCAAACCGCTAAATTAACGAGGGTAATATAGTTTGTTGTAAGGTATTGATTATAACCACTATAACGTTTTAATGTAAACTAAATATTATTTTTGAAAAAAATGGGGGCAAAAATTTGGATTTTACGCAAAACACCTTTACTTTTGCAATCGAAATCACACTGCGGGGTGGAGCAGTTGGTAGCTCGTTGGGCTCATAACCCAAAGGTCACAGGTTCGAGTCCTGTCCCCGCTACTAAGAGTAGAGCATCGCTAATCGGCGGTGCTTTTTTTATGTCCGAAAAATATTATTCCGTCCTCAAAACACGTTTTAATTACGATGTTTTACCATTAAAAATCATTAGACCATGAAAAAACTGATATTGTTGTTGGCGGCATTGGCGGTAGTCACCCTTCTTGCAGGCTGCCACCGAGGAGGATACAAAGCGATACCTTGCCCGAGCTTCAAAAACTCGGTGCGTTAAACGGAGGAAGTCACACCTTATATATATTACTGTTTTCGTCCGGCGATCTCGTCGCGGATTTTGGATGCGAACTCGTAGTCTTCGCGGGCGATGGCCTTGCGCAGCATGTCTTTGAGCTCTCTGAGCGAAAGACCGTCGAGACGGGGCGAGTCGAAATTGTCGTCGCCCGGAGCGGTCCATTCAAAACCGGCAGTGTCGAGCACGTGTTCGTAAGTGTATATCGGGCAGGAGAATTTGAGCGCGATAGCCACCGCGTCGCTGGTGCGTGCGGGTATGCGGATGTAGTCGTCTTCGGCGCTTCCGCTGGTGCAGCATACTATCTCGGCGTAGAAAATTCCGTGGTCAACATTTGAAATCACCACCTCCACCACTTCGATGGTAAACGCAGAGGCGATGCTGAAAATAAGGTCGTAGACCAACGGGCGCACGGTCACAAGCCCCTCCAACTGGATGGCTATGGCCTGAGCCTCGCTTATGCCTATTACCACGGGGAGCTTGCGCACACCGTTCTTCTCTGAAAGAATCAGCGTGTACGCCGGCGACTCAGGATTGCTCTGATTGGCCACTCCGCTTACCACTAACGATATTTTTTCCATGCCTTGCGCGTTTTTTCTAAAATGTCATTAGCAAATATACAAAAAAAATAACAACAATTTTTGTTTTTTTAAAGAAAAATATAAAAAAAGAATTTGCAGAGAAAGAAAAACTCAATATCTTTGCGCCGAAAAAATTTATACATAAACATTAGCCAAGGTCAATTTCAAGAGATAGCCCGTTGTGGCTACCACCCGAGCTAACAAAATTTAAATAAAATGTACGCAATAGTAGAAATCGCAGGTCAACAGTTCAAAGTTGAGAAAAGCAAGAAAGTTTATGTGCACCGTCTGCACAGCGAAGAAGGCGAAAACGTTAGTTTTGAGAACGTTCTTCTCGTAGACAACGACAACGACGTTAAAGTAGGCGCACCTTTCGTATCAGGCGCCAAGGTAGAAGCCAAAGTGCTCAAACACCTCAAAGACGACAAAGTAATCGTTTTCAAGAAAAAGCGCAGAAAAGGCTACGCCGTTAAAAGAGGCCACCGTCAGTACCTCACACAAATCCTTATCGAAGACATCAACTTTTAATTCTTCGGTAGCAAACTATTTTATTATTAATCAGAAAAAGTAGAAAGAAATGGCACATAAGAAAGGTGTCGGCAGTTCTCGAAACGGCCGCGAATCGCACAGCAAACGCTTAGGAGTAAAGAAATTCGGAGGCGAA
>JAGCNK010000077.1 GCA_017645985.1 Bacteroidales bacterium
CATCACACTCTCTGTTAATGTGGTTAAAAACACTGCCGTGCAACTCTACACCGATGTGCTTATTGCCGACAATCACGAAGGTATTTACAATGCTTTCCAATGGTACAAGGATGGCGAACCTCTTGCAGGAGCTACATTGCAGTATTACACCGAACCCAAGTTTGATTACACCAAAAGTTACTCTGTAAAACTTTCGGGCAATGGCGAGGATATTATGTCGTGTCCTGTTAAATGGTTGTCTACAGCTAAGAACCTCAACCCCAGCGTAAAGGTTTATCCCAACCCTGCAAAACAAAACGAACTTTTCACTCTTGAAATCTTGGATTACGATTCGGAGCAATCTTACGATATTGTAATATTCACCGCCAACGGCACTTTGGCTAAGAAAATTACTAACGTGGAGAAACAAACATCGGTTTCGTTGCCCACAGGCATCTATTCGGGCTCGCTTATTAGCGGCGATGATAAAAAAGGATTTAAAATAATTGTCAAATAATTAACCTTAGTATATATGTTTAAGAAAACTATCACAGCAGCTCTGGCTTTGATGTGCGCCATAAGCGTTTCGGCGCAAGATACCACAAGGCACTATCTTATTTTCGACCTTGGTGGAGGTTTGCACAATATTTCGTACACTACCGACGGCTATGGCTCTAAAAAAATGGGCACGGGCTTTGGCGCTCAGTTTGGCTATCGCTACTTTTTTAACCCAAATTGGGGCATAGGCATTGGCGTGGGCTACAACACATTTTCGGCTAAATCGTCACTTTCATACAATTCAGAAGAACAGGAAGGCATCGACCCAAATATTCTTACCGAACATAAAGAACGCAATTTTCATACAGCGTATCGCGATGTTGAAGAAAAGGTAACTCTCTCTGCCATAGATATTCCCATTGGCGTATACTATAAATATCAGCTCAATCCCAAATGGGTAGTGGGCGGCGGAGTTTCGGCCATAGTTTCGCCCATTGCTGCCAAAAAATACAAAAATATGTCGGGCGATGTGGGCGTAGAGGCTTCATATTATTATACCAAAGATACCTATGTAAAGGATGTGCCACAGCACCATCTTTCTTCATATTCGGGTTTTTCGGGAACGCCTGATTTTAAAAGCATAACCTTTGGCGTTGGCGGCGAGGTGCGTGCTTATTATGCCATCAATAAAAAAATCGACCTTAGTATGGGCGTTAGCGGTGCTTATCGTTTTAGCGATATCAAAAATGCTAATTACGACCGTTTGTACAACGAGGAGGAAGAATCTTATGTGGGCGTTACCCAAACAGCGTATTGCAGCGCAGTAAAATTGGTCAACGTTACTGCTTCGGTGGGTATTCGTATTAAACTTTCGCCCAAAGTATTGCCCGTGCCCACTCCCGAAATCGTGGATGTGTTTATCGAAGCTCCTTATATCAACGAATCTCTCGAAATTATTGAGCCTCCCGTTGAAGATAAATCTATCAACCGCAAAAACGACGATTTTGGTATGAACCTAATGCCTACAAGTTACACATTTGTAAGCAACGCTCTTGATATGTCGGAACAATTGCGCCGCAAAAAAATTGGCGATCCTATTGGTGCTCCTATTCTTTTTGCTTCGGGTAGCGCCCGCCTTGCCAACACCAAGGACAATACTATTATGGATACCGTGGTAGTGTTTATGAAAGAAAATCCCGATGTAAAAAAACTTGAAGTGTCGGCACATACCGATAATATGGGAGCCGATTCGTATAATCTTAATCTTTCAAAACGCCGTGCGCAAACTGTTGCCAACTATTTGATTAAACAAGGTGTGGCAGCATCGCGTCTTTCGGTTGTGGGCTATGGCGAATCTCGTCCGCTCAACAATAATGCACCCCCCGAAGAGCGTGAGCGCAACCGCCGTGTGGAATTTAAGATTTTGGAATTGTCAGAATGATAATGATTTTATAATATAGGGACGTGGCTCGCCGCGTCCCTTTTTTTATTATCTTTGCGCACCAAAAAATAAATGACGTAATGGAATATTCTACAGATACTGTTATTATTGGTGCGGGTATAACGGGCTTAACTACAGCGTTTTATCTTAACCAAAATGATCAAAATTTTTTAGTTGTCGACAACCGCGACTATCCGGGCGGTGTAATTCATACCGAAAAATCAGGCTCGTTTGTTTACGAAACGGGTCCTAATACCGGCGTGCTCGGCTCGTTAGAGGCTGTGAAACTTTTTGAACAGCTTCACGGCGAAAAATCGCTTACAGCTGATTATGCTCTCGAAAAGGCTTCCACTGCCGCCAAAAAACGCTTTATCATCAAGGGCGGAAAACCAAAAATTATGCCTATGGGTGTGGGCAAGGGTATCACCACCAAGTTGTTTACTTTTAAAGACAAACTCCGATTGCTTGGCGAGCCTTTTAGAAAACGCGGCACCAACCCAAACGAAACTCTTGCCGAATTTGTGGTAAGGCGTATGGGTCAGAGTTTTCTTGATTATGCTATAAATCCTTTTATATCAGGAGTATATGCAGGCGACCCGGGAATGTTGGTTACAAAATACGCTTTCCCGAAACTTTATAATTTGGAGCAAAACTATGGCAGCCTTATCGGCGGCTCTATCAAAATAGGCAAGGTAAAGAAAAAAGAGAAGGAACAAAATCCTGATTTAAAGAAAGTTACCCGCGAAACATTCTCTGCCGACGATGGACTTTCAAACCTTGCCTACGGCATTTACAATAGGGTAGGAGAGTCGAAGTTTATCCTTTCGGCGCAAAAGGCTGTGGTGGCTAAAACCGACAGCGGATTTGAAATCTCTTTTATAAAAAATGGCGAACGTAGTACTATCAAATGCCGCCGCGTGGTAAATACCGCCGGAGCATACGCTTTTGCTGATTTGTTTCCCTTTGTAGACGATGAGGATAAAAAGGTGATTTCCGCATTGAAATATTCGTCGGTGGTGGAGTGCGCCTTGGGTTTTGAAAAATGGCAGGGCACACCTCTCGACGGTTTCGGCTGCCTTGTGCCGCAAAAAGAGAACCGCAAGATTCTCGGTGTGCTGTATATGTCTACCCTCTTTAAAAACCGTGCACCCAAAGACGGTGCACTTTTGGCTGTGTTTATGGGAGGAATGAGGCATTTGGATTATCTCGACCTTTCTGATACCGAAATCAAAAAGATTGTGGCTGAGGAACTTTCGCAAATTTATAAAATCAAAGAGTTTGAACCCGAGATGTTTAAGATAATGCGTCACCGCAATGCTATTCCGCAATATCAAGCTGATACTCAGCAACGTATCGAGGTTATCGAAAAAATAGAAAAACAGTTTCCGGGATTAATCATCGGCGGCAATATGATAGGCGGCATAGGTATGAGCGACCGTATCAAACAGGGTGTTGCCCTTGCCGAAAAAGCTAAATTATAGATAGTTATGAACATACCCACCGACCACAGCAAACGACATTCCGACACCGCCCTACTAATTGCCAACTATGGTTCGCCCAAGAGCGCAAAGGTGGGCGATGTAAGGCGTTATCTGCGTCAGTTGCTCGACAACCGCCACGTTATGACAATGAATCTTATTGGGCGCAAGATATTGGTAAATTGCATTATAGCACCGTTTCGCGCTCCCAAGTCGGCGGCTCTTTATGCTCAACTGCCATTGGATAATGGCGAAATGCCTCTTTTGGCTATCACACGCCGTTTTGCCCAAAAGGTGCAGCTATCTATCGGCTCTCGTGCCGATGTATTTATAGGAATGACAGCCGGCGCACCTTTTATAAAGGATACTCTTGCCGAGGTGCTTGCTCTTGGCTACACTCAGCTTGTGGTGGTACCGATGTTTCCGCATTATGCCGAAAGCACCACGGTAAATGTCAGCGATGAGGTTTATTCGTTTTTCCGTGGTAAGGCATCGTTTCCGTGCATTTCGATGTTGCCGCCGTTTTACGCCTCACCTTTATATATAGATACAATGAAATCGTTGATGAGCCGGCATCTCGACAACGTTGATTATGAGCGTATTGTATTTACATACCACGGAGTGCCTGATGCGCAGAGCCTTTATGTAACGCAATGTCACGAAACCACCCGTCTATTGTGTCATCAGCTTGGTATTGAGCGCGATAAGGCTATTACGTGTTTTCAAAGCCGTATGCACAACAATTGGTCGAGCCCGTTTACCGACGAGGTGGTGCAAAATCTTGCTGCCGAAGGCGTTAAGAAGATAGCCGTGGTAGCTCCCTCGTTTACAGTAGATTGCCTTGAAACAACAGTGGAGATAAACAAAACCCTCCGCCAATTGTTTTTGAGCAATGGGGGAGGGGAATTTTATTATGTTCCCTGCCTCAACGATGACGATGAATGGGTGGCAGGTTTTTGCAAAATGCTCGATCAGAGCGTGTTTTAAACGCTTATTTGAGTTTAGCTTTCATTTCGTTGGCTTTGGCGGGTTGTCCCAAGTTGCCGTATAGAGCAGCCAAAAGTTGAATAGCCGATTTGTTTTCGGGGTTGATTTGATAAGCTTGTTCTACCAATGGCAATGCCTCGCTATATACTTGTTTTGCGCGTGCCACTTCGCTGTTGAATTTTACCACGTCGCTGGTTTTGAGAGGTTCGGCTTCTTTTACAATATTGTTTGCCTCGTTCATTTTGGGTTTTGCCAATCCTACATACGATGTGCTGAGCATTTGTTTGAAAACGGTATTTGAGGGAAATTCCTCAGAGGCCTTTTTCATATTTTCTTGCAGTTTGCCATATTCTTCGATGCTTTGCAAACATGCTCCGCCAAATTTATAGCATTTCTCTTTTTGATAGCCGAGAGCCACGCATTTGTCGAAATATTTAGCTCCGGTGGCGTAGTCCTTGCCTTTGTATGCGCTTACTGCGGCGTTGAAATAGAGAGCGGTGTCGGTAATGCCCGCATATTCTTGCTGATTGATGGCTTTTTCAAAGTTTTCTACAGCTTTGGCGTATTCGCCTGCCTTGGTCTGCTCTGTGGCGGTTTTGCGCAGCGAAGCCACGTCTTCTTGTGCAAATAATGTGGCTGATACGCCAAGTGCTAATGCTAATGTAAAAATCCGTTTCATCATTTTAATTGTGTTAAGAATTAGATTTGGTTTTTATTTCAAACTGCAATATTAACAAAACTTTTTGTATTTCGGTTTTCAATAATGTTAAATTAACATTTAATCCCTCTTATTTTAGTTAATTATTAATTGGTGTGAAATTAACACTTTTTTACATTTAGCGGCTTAAACCATTGAGCTTTATAATAGTCAATGTTGTTGTGAAAATTGAACGAAAGAACATTGGTTATTTAAACTGTTATACTCTATCATGAAAAATTGCTTTTTAATGCTCTTGACAATTGTTGCAATGGCATTTTTGCCCGCAGCAACCTTGGCTTCAATGCCCCTCGGCAAAACGCTTATCGTAGGTAAACTCGTTGATGCCGACAACAACTCTCCTGTAGAATACGCGTCTGTGGCTCTTTACAACCAGAAAGATGCCTCGCTTGTAACAGGCTCGCTCACCAAGGCCGACGGCACTTTTGAAATCGAAGTTTCAAAGGCTGGCACTTACTACTTGCAGGCCAACTTTGTAGGATACGAACCTATCACCGTGAGAGACATCGCAGTAACTGGCGAGGGCGGTCGCAAGAATCTCGGAGTGCTGAAAATTTCGGTTAACCGCACCGAACTCGACGAGGTGGTGGTTTCGGCTAAGAAAAATCACATTGACTATAAGATTGACCGTAAGGTAATTAACATCTCTACCGACATTGCTGCCGATGGTGGTAGTGCTGCCGATGCTCTCGAAAATGTGCCTTCGGTGGAGGTGGATATCGACGGAAACGTTACTCTGCGTGGCAACAGCAATTTTCAGGTGCTTATTGATGGCAAGCCGTCGGCAATGGACGCTTCTGAAATTCTTAAACAGACTCCTGCGGCTATGATTGAAAATATTGAGATAATTACCAACCCTTCAGCCAAATACGACCCCGAAGGCGAAACCGGCATTATCAACCTTGTAACAAAAAAGAATGTGGTTCAGGGTATCAACGGCGTGGTAAACCTCAATGCAGGTAGCGAGCACCGTTATGGTGGCGATTTCCTTCTTAACCTTCGCCGCCAAAAATTCAACTATTTTGTGGGAGGACACTACAATAGTCGTGGTGGCTCGATGACAGGACTCAACAACCGTATTACTCACAGCGTTGACTCTATCACCAACGATAGTATTGATATTTATAATTTCCGTACCAACAAACACGAAAACCAATTCCAGCATGCTGGTCTCAAAACTGGTTTCGATTTTTATGCCACTGATAATGATATACTTTCGTTTAGCGTTGAGGGCGGACTTTCTCACTCTAATTCTGATGGTTCCAACGATTACGAAAACTGGACTATTAACAAACTGAATAGCAACCGTTTCGGCGATGAAAATGTTCATTCCATCACCGACAACTCTGGCGATTCGTATTACTACAATGCCACTATGTCGTATCAGCACAACTTTGCAGGTCAGGGTCACAAACTCAATTTCAACGGCTTTGTATCGCGCAATCACAACGACAACGATGATGATTTTGACCAATATATCACCAAGTTGGATGCCGACCCCGAACACAAAGGTCACCATACCGACAATATCCGCGACAATACCCGTGGCCGCTTGAATCTCGACTACACTCTTCCATTACCCAACGAAAACCGTTTTGAGGCTGGTGCGCAGTTCGATTTTACAAGTTCAAACACCGACTATCAATGGCGCGACCTTGATAATAACGGTGATTACATTCTCAACGACGAATTTACCAACAAAGTGGATTTTGAACGTTATATAACTTCGGTATATACCACATATTCAACCAAATGGCTTGGCTTTGGTATTCAAGCTGGATTGCGTTACGAGCAGACTCACCGTTTGATGAAAACTCCCGATAAGGATTACCCTATCGACCGTCCCGACTTTTTCCCCACTCTGCATATCTCACGTGCCATTGGCGAGAACCATTCTGTACAGG
>JAGCNK010000078.1 GCA_017645985.1 Bacteroidales bacterium
CACGTTGGCTCTACCTTACACAGTGGGCTTACGGTGGCACCACTTCTATGGACGACAGCCACGGCAACAGTATCTACGAACGCTACCGCGAATCGCAGATTGGAAACTACAATGTACACTGGGAGAAAGCCCGCAAGTTTAACTTCGGTATCGACTACTCGTTCCTCGGAGGATTGGTTGCAGGTAGTGTCGACATCTACAAAGACAAACGTACCGACATCCTTATCGGCGGCAACGACCGCGCAGTACCAAACTACTTCGGTGCTGGAGCTCCAACCATCAACAAAGGAAAAACCGAAAGCAAAGGTTACGAAATCGAGCTCCGTCTCAAAAAAGACTTCAACAACGGAATGGGTGCTTGGGCTAACTTCAGCATGAGCCACAACGAGAACAAGATCATCGAGAAAGACGACGCTATTCTCAGACCCAACTATCAGAAAGCTGAAGGATACGCAATCGGTCAGGAGCACTCGTTTATCGACGCTGGATTTATCAATAATATGGACGAGCTTTACGGTTCGCCCGCCTACGAAAGCGACGACCGCTACCGCCTGCCCGGCAACTACTACATCGTAGACTTCAACGGCGACGGTCAGATCGACAGCAAAGACTCTGCTCCCTACGGATACACTGGTTCGCCCCAAAACACCTACAACGCGATTGTGGGCTACAACTGGAAAGGCTTCAGCTGCTTCATCCAGTTCTACGGCGTTACCAATGTAACTCGTGACGTAACACTTCAGAGCTTTGGTCAGCGACTCAATACCGTATACGACCTCGGTTCTATCTGGAGCCCCGACAACACCGATGCAGAATACTCTTACTACCACTTCATTACAGCTCCTGTAAGCAAGTCGGGTGGTGCTTTCCCTGCATATGGCACACAGTATAAGTTCGACGGCTCATACATCCGTTTGAAAAACGTTGAGCTCGCGTATACTTGGTCTAACAAATCTTGGATCAAGCATATCGGATTCAACTACCTCAAAGTGTTTGTAAACGGCAACAACCTCTGGCTCTGGAGCCGTATGCCTGACGACCGCGAGGCAAACCTCGGCGGTGCTGGCTACTTAGGCGCATATCCTACAGTTAAGCGTTTCAACATTGGTCTTAAATTTTCATTGTAAACGATAACAAAATGAGAAACATATATAATTCAATATTAATCGGAGCAGCAGGAATCGCATTGTGCTCATCGTTTTCGTCGTGCGAGGAATATCTCGACAAAGCACCCGAAACCACAATCACAAGCGAGGATGCTTTCAAAAACTTCCGTAGTTTCCAAGGTTACATTGAGGAGATATACAACTGCATTCCCGACAAGGAGAAATGCAACTGGTGTCCTTCGTGGAACTGGGGCGACGACGAGATATTCAACCCCGAGGCCGACGACCGTATGACCCACCAGGTGGACCTTGGCAACTTCAAGGCCTGGGAAGAAACTGGCAACTGGCTTTACAAGAGCAACAGCAATCCCTCGTCTGGCGGCCCCAAAGACCACTCATTGTGGCCTCACTCATGGTACTGCATCCGCAAATGCAATATGACCATCGAAAACATCGACAAGATGGTGGGAACCAGCACCGAAAGGAACCTCATCCTCGGACAGGCTTACTTCTTCCGCGCATGGTGGCATTTCGAACTTATGGAATATTTTGGCGGTCTGCCTTATATCACCAAAGTGATCGATCCTGAAGAAGTGATGAAAGAACCCCGTCTTAGCTACAAGGAGTGCGCTGAAAAAGCAGCTGCCGACTTGAAAGAGGCAGTAAGACTTCTTCCTATCGACTGGGACAATACCGCTGTTGGCTCTGCCACTTCGGGCAAAAACATGCTCCGCGTAAACAAAATCACAGCTCTCGCTTATTTGGGCAAGAACTACCTCTGGGCTGGCTCGCCTCTTATGAAAAACGGCGCTCAGCTCGGCGGAGGCAAAACTTACGACTACGATCCAGACTACTGCAAGCTTGCAGCCGACGCCTTTGGCGAACTGATCTCGCTTGTTGAATCTGGTCAGACACAGTACAGTCTTGCTGAATTCAAATTCGACTCCACAGAGGTGGATGTTTACGTTAACCCCGAAAACGCACTTGACACCCTCGGCAAAGTATACCGCGGCATCTACGACCACACTCGTAAAAAAGGTGTTACAGTTCTCTATTCCGACCTGTTCTACACCAGCAAGCAAGACTGGAAACAGCCCGGTGGCAAAGAGGCTATTATGCGAGGTCCCTCTTCTGACTACAACTCTTCTAACTGGAACACAACAAAGGTGTTCGGACCTAAAGTTGCTGGTCTTGTTGAGCACGACAACGTTATCCACCAGCCCACAGGCAACTTGATCGACGAATACGGTATGGCTAACGGCCTGCCCATCGACGACCCGAAATCAGGTTTCGATCCCGAGCATCCGTTCAAAGGTCGCGACCCGCGTTTCTACCACGACGTAGTTTTCGACGGCTTCAAGTATGTTAACACTCAGTCGCTCGACAAGGAAAAAGAGAAATACCGTTATTGCTCTCTCTACACAGGTGGCGATATGCGCGCAGTTGCTAATGCAAGCCGCACAGGATATTTCCTCCAGAAACTTGTTCCCCATCAATGCAACATTGGCGACAAATACTACGAATGGGACGGTGCTACACACACCTACCTATCGTATATGCGTCTTGCCGATGTATACCTGATGTATGCTGAGGCTTGCGCAGCAGCCGACTATCAGCCCACTAATTGCGGTCTTTCCGCTGTAGACGCTATCAACGTACTCCGCGACCGCTGCGGCTGTGGACATGTAGGCGACGATTATCTTAGTGGAACTAAGCTGATGGACGAAATTCGCCGCGAGCGCTCTGTTGAGCTTGCTTTCGAAGGCTTCCGCTTCAACGACCTCCAACGTTGGCTGCTCCTCACCGAGCCGAAATACTGCACAAAGTATTCGCACGAATTTGACCGTCTGGAAGACGACGAATGGTTCAAGTACAACGACCCTGCTAACGCCAAGGTTGCCAACTTCCGCCGTGTTGAAATTCTCACACGCAAATTCGACGTTAAACACTACTGGTTCCCCTTCCCGGAATCGCAAGTATATCTCTATCCTGAATTTGAACAAAATCCGGGCTGGTAGACAATAATTTATGTATGATTTTAAATTATTAAAAATGAGACATATACACACTAAATTAGTTATATGCGCTGCATTGGCCGCCGTACCGCTGGTACTGAATGCGAGCACCGCCGCATCTGAACCCAGTTTTTCGACTGCCGCAGCATACAATAGCAGCTTAAACATGCCTCTTTCTTCCATGCCCGAAGACGACATTCAGGTGTCGGGCAGAGTGATAGACGAAGAAGGCAATCCCCTCTCTGGTGTTTCAGTTGTTATGCAGGGTACCAACAACGGTACTATCTCCGATATCGACGGTAATTTTTCTATCAATGTGGATGAAACTGCCGTGCTTATTTTCTCTCTTAAAGGATATTTCACTCAACAGATAGAAGTCAACAGCCGCGAATCGCTCGGCGACATCGTAATGGTAAAAGATATTGCCAGCGACGAGATACCGATCGCTTACCGCTCTGTTTCCAAAAACGACCTTATCGGTAGCGTGTCGTATGTTAATGTTGAAGACAACATACACGACAACTACACTACCGGAGCTTTGGACAATATGGAATCGTATGTAGGCGGCTGGAACGGCTCTACTCTCTGGGGTATGGATCCGAGCAACTCAAGCTACTATATCGTAGTTGACGGTGTTCCCCGAGGCCTCAGCGGATACGAGAACCTTCTATCTTCTGAAATCGAGTCTATCACCTTTATGAAAGGTGCCGACGCTGTGGCGCTCTACGGCACACGTGGCGCCAAGGGTGCTATCCTTATCAAAACAAAACGTGGTAAAGTACAAAACGGTCTCGAAATCAACGGACGCGTGGTTACTGGTTTCAACGTAGCCAAAAGCTATCCCGAGTACCTCTCATCGGCAGAGTATATGACTCTGTACAACAAGGCCTGCGAGGGCGACGGCAAGAACCCCGCGTATACCGAAGAGGAGATCTACCACCACGCTTCGGGCGAAAACCCCTACCGCTATCCCAATGTTGACTACTATTCCGACGATTACCTTCGCAAGTTTTACAACCGCACCGACGTGGGAGTAGAACTTATCGGCGGTAGCGAACGTGCTACATACTACGGAAGTATCAACTACTACACACTCGACGACTATTTGCAGGTAGGCGACTCAAAAAGCAACCGCACTCACCGTTACAGCGTGCGCGGCAACGTTGACGTCAATATCAACAGCTTTATTTCAGCCTATATCAACAGCAACGCCACATTCTACGATTTGAAAACCGCCGGCAACGCCGACTGGTGGGATGCGGCCGCTACGCAAAGACCTAACCGTCCCGAACATGCTGCTCCTTTGATTCCTTTGGACAAGATTGACCCGAACGCCAAAGACGTGTTCGACCTTCTGTCTACTACTAAGAACATCTACGACGGACAGTTTCTGGCTGGTACTGATGCCGACAAAACCAACGTTTTCGGCGACATCTACGCTGCTGGCAAACGCAAATACACTATCCGCAAGTTCCAGTTCGACGCTGGTTTGAACTTTGATTTGAGCAGCGCATTGCAAGGCCTCTCGTTCAAAACCATTATGGGTATGGACTTCTCCACAGAGTACGTTACAGCATTCTCCAACGAATATGCGGTATTCACTCCCGAATGGGGCACAATCAATGGCGTTGAATATATCGAAGGTCTCACCAAAATCAACAACGACAAGCGAAACGGCAACCAGAGCATCAGCGGTTCGGTCGACAACCGTATGATCAGCGTTACCGGCATGTTTGACTACACCCGCAGCTTCGGCAACCACAACGTTAACGCCATCGTTTTGGCAAGCGGTTCGCAAGAGACCAAGGTGGGCAGCTACCACAGCGACTGTACAGCTCACTTAGGTTTCCACGCTGGATACAACTACGCTCACAAGTACTACTTGGACTTCAACTCGGCAGTTGTTCACTCTGTACGTCTCGCCGATGGCCACCGCAACGCCTTCAACCCCTCGCTCACTATCGCTTGGGACCTTGCTAAAGAATCGTTCCTTGAAGGCTCGTTTATCGACAAACTCCAGATTGAGGGCTCTGCAAGCATCCTCAATGAAGACTTCGACGTGGTTGATCCTTCTAGCAGCAGCAACAAATACTATCTGTACGAAGGCACCTGGAACAAAAACGACTGGGGCTTCACATGGTACGACGGATCCAACGCCAACACAATCGAATCTTCTCGCGGCGGAAACCCCGACATCAGAATGATTCAGCGCAAAGAGATCCGCGGCGGCATCCGCTCTTCGTTCCTCAAAGGTATGATTACCTTCAACGGAAACTTTTTCGTCAACGATATGGACGGATATCTTGTCAAACCCGACGACGTATTCCCCAACTATTTGTCGAAATTCATTCCGTTTGTTAACAACAATATCGACCGACGCATAGGTGGCGACTACGAATTGACATTCAACAAAAAATTCGGAGAGGTTGACTTCTCGGCTGGTGTGTACGGCACATATTACACCACCACTCGCGTAAAATACAAAGAAAACGAGTCGGAAGAGTATATGGAGCGCGAAGGTCGTGCAGTTGACCGTCAGAGAGGCTACCATTGCATCGGTATCTTCCAAAGCCAGGAAGAAATCGACAATTCGCCCAAGCAGAACCTTGGTACTGCTCCTAAGCCCGGCGACCTCAAATACGCCGACATCAACGGCGACAATGAAATCAACGACAAAGACCAGATTTTCCTCAAAAAGAGCGGCAGTTGCGGTGCTCCTTCTGTAGTCGGACTCCACTTCACCGTTAAATGGAAAAACTTCTCGTTCTTTATGGCTGCAAGCGGCGAATTCGAAAGCTACACTTACCTTCTCAAAGACTGGAACTCGTATAACGCATACTACCAGATCGACAAGGACGCTAAATACTCGGCTATCGCCCGCGACAGCTGGACACCCGAAAATACATCAGCCAAGTATCCCCGCATCTCTACCGACGAGAACAAAAACAACTTTGTTCTCTCCGACTTCTGGATGGTCTCCGACGACGCATTCAGAATCGACAAAGTTCAGATCACATACGACCTGCCCCAGCACCTCTTCGGCAATTCGTTTGTTAAAGGCGTTACGGTATATGCTATGGGTGCAAACCTGCTGACTATCTCGCCAATGCGTGAAACTTTGGAACTCAACATCGGATACGCTCCTCAGTCGCGCTACTACGGCATTGGTGTTAACGCTAAATTCTAATTTGATTAATAAGAATTATTATGAGACTTAAAAATATAATTACAGCATCGGCATTAGCATCTTTGGTGCTTGTGGGCTGCGACGACATGTTTGAACCAAACATCGAAAACACTAAGACTTTCGAATCTCTGTCGGTAGAGCCAAGCAGCATACAAGGATTGATTATGCAGGCCTACGCCAAATTCAACGACGACGGCATTTTCTTCTCCAAGTACATTCACGAAGATTTGGCTACCAGCGACTTCGTTATCAACGACGAAAAAGCCGGACAGAGAAGAGGCAATTGTTACGCTATGGCCGCTGGCAAATTGTCGGCATCCAACTACGAGATCTCGCAATGGAATACCGTTCGCGAATGTGTCCAGTACATCAACATCTTCCTACAACAAGTTGACAACATCACCTGGACTAAGGAAGAGGCCGCTAACGAAAAATTCAAACAACGTCTGAAAGGCGAGGCTTACGCCCTCAGAGGCATACACAACTACTTCTACCTGCGCGCACACTGCGGTCAGGTAGGAGGCACCATCCAGGGTCTTCCTATGCTCACCGAGCCTGAAGACTTGAGCTCCGACTTCAACCTGTCTCGTCCCGACTTCCAGACAAGTGTTGATATGATTTTTGATGATCTAGACAAGGCTATCGAACTGCTGCCGCTCGACTACAACGGCGACGACCGTGTTAACGGCAGAACAATGACAGGTTTGCTCAGCGGACGCATCGTTAAAGCCATCAAGTCGCAGATTGCTCTTATGTTTGCGAGCCCCCTCTACGACGGAGCCTCCAACATCGACTGGGCTACTGCAGCTGACCTTGCCGGCGAAGTGCTCAAGGGACACACCATCGTACCCAACGGCAACACATGGTACAAAAACACTGTGGAAATCGAAGCCCTGCGCGACGGTGCTATTCCCGACGAGGTGCTCTGGCGCGGCGACCGTACTGGTTCTAACGATTCCGAGCCCGAAAGCGACAACTATCCTCCATCGTTGGACGGCAAGGGTCTTATCAATCCTACCCAGAACCTTGTGGACGCTTTCCCGATGGCCAACGGTTACCCCATTTCTGACGCTCAGAGCGGCTACGACCCCAACGATCCTTACAAAGGCCGCGACCCGCGTCTCGAACTCTACATCATCCACAACGGACAAGAGCTTAGAGGATCAAAGATCAACACAAGCTCCGACAACACTAAGACTAAGGACGGTAAGAACCCCGCTAACGACAACTCTACAAAGACTGGTTATTACCTCAACAAGTTCCTTAATCCCGAAGTTGGTGTCAAGTCTCAAGAAAAGAACGGACGCCGCCACTACAAAGCACGCATCCGCTACACCGAGCTCTTCCTCAACTACGCCGAAGCTCAAAACGAGGTAGGCGGTCCCGACTCGCACAGCTCTACTTTCGAAATGACACCGCGTGAGATTATCACCGCTATCCGCCAGCGCGGAGGCATCACCAACGACGAATACCTTGCCAATATCGGCAGCGACCAGGCAGCTTGGCGTGAGCTTATCCACAACGAGCGCCGCATCGAGCTTATGGGCGAGAACTTCCGCTACTGGGATATCCGCCGTTGGAAAGACCCCCTTGTTGAGAAGGTAGAAGGTATCGACATCTCAAACGATGGTAAGAATATCAAACGTGTTGAGTTGCGTACTCTCAATTTCGAGAACTATATGTATTTCGGACCAATTCCCGAGCAAGACGTTCTTAAATGGTCCAACCTGAAACAAAACGATGGTTGGAAATAATGTTGGAATAATAAATATCAGAAAAAAATGAGAATTAAAAATTTGATATTATCAATGTCGGCAGGTGCTCTGGCACTCGGTATGTCTTCGTGCGAAAACGGAGATATATCGTTCCCCGACTACGATGGCGGCATCTCGGTATATTTCCCATACCAGTACCCCATACGCACAATCACTTTGGGCGAAATTGCCACATACGACAACTCGCGCGAAAGCAACGAGCACAAGTTTACCATCTACAGCACAATGGGTGGCTCGTACTCAGGCAAGGACATCAATGTTGATTTCAAAGTAGACGAATCGCTCCTCGAAGGGCTCACTTTCGACGGCATTAACCCCGTTAAGGCTCTGCCCTCAGACTACTACACGCTCAGCGGCAACACCCTCAGCTACAACGGCACATTCCAGGGCGGCGTTGACGTACAGCTTAACGACGCGTTTTTCAACGACCCCGCTTCGGCTAAGACCACTTACGTAATTCCGCTGTTGATGACAAGTGTGTCTGGCGCCGACGCCCACATACTCTCCGAGGGTATCCCAATCCCTGAAAAGGAAGGACAGAATCCCCTCCGTACCGATGTCAACAGTTGGAACAAAAGCCCTATGGACTTCACTCTTTTCTGCGTTAACTTTATCAATAAGTACGACGGCAACTATCTCCGTAGAGGTACTGATGAGATTTCTAATTTTGGTCGCAAAGCAGTGAGCGAAAACGCGCATGCTGTTGCTATATGCGGTGATCAAAAAGAATTTTCATGGGACAACCAGTTTTGGATTATGTCAGATGTTCCTTTTGTATCTGGCAAAGAATGGTCTGTTAAGATGAAAATTAAAGCAGACATTGATGCAACCCGCCAAACACAAACACATAAGGGACTTGGTGGATATATATCTGGAGCAGGATTTGGCGACATTCCATTCACAACCGAATGGAAAGAATTTACAGCTTCAGGCACTTTTAATGACGAGCAAAATGGTGGCAATTGTATTGCATTCAACTTAAATATGGGAGGTAACAATCCCTGGGATTCACCAATTGCACAAGTTGATGCCAACACTTACTATTTTGACGACATCGAATTCATCGTTGATGGCAAAGTAGCTTGCAAACTCGGTGAAGCCGGAGGCTGGGCTTTCAAGTCTAATATTGGTGATAACGCAAATGAAATGATCGAACACCAATATTGGGAATACGACGGAAGCAAAATAATTGATGGCTCAACAGTCACCCGCCAGAAAGATTACATCGAGAGCGACGAGGTTATCAAAGTTTCCACCAAGACTCTCAACAGCGTAACTTTGCCAGTAAAGGTTTCACTTGCCGACGGCACACCTGTTACCTGCACACTTCTGCTCACCTTCGACGGCGACAACTGCACCATTTCTGTAGACCCTGATTCTGAATCTGCAGCCTTAGGCTTCACCGCCACTGGCACAGGCGAATTCAAGAGCAAATCGGAGAAACTGGCTTGGGGCAACAAAGACCGCGACGGACTCTACCTCAACTACACCATTGAACTCAATGATTGCAAGTATACAACACAAGATGTACTTGTAGCCCGCGACCGTGGCAAGGCAGGTTCAGTTCAAACATTCAAACCAGTTTATACACAACAATAAGATTTAACCAAAGGGCGGAGCAGCCGCCAACATTTCCGGCGGCTGCGAAACCCGTTAAATAAAACAGACCATTATGAAGTACACAAACAAATGGCTATTGGCACTACTGCCTGCGGCGTTGTTATCTTCGTGCGCCGAAGACGTTTTTGAGCCGTACCAAGTGGACAAACCCGCCTCGCTCAAAGAGGCTGAGTACCTCACTGGATACAACACTCTGCAATCATACACGCAGCTAAAACTCAGTGCCGACGCCGATTTCAAAGCATACAACAACAGAGGCGCACTGTACAATATCGTAGCCTCAAACTTCAAAGAAGTTTCGGCTGCTGCCACAGCTACTCACGCAGCACTTGTTGACGAAAAAACAGGTATTGTAAACTCATCAGCTATTTACGACGTAGTAACTGGAGCCAAAAACGCCGAGCAGAGCGTTTTCGGTACTGCAATATTCGGCAACACCAACGTCAGCGGCAAGTATCTTCAGTCTCTTGTAGCCGACAGAATCGACCCGAACGCAACAGCAGCTCCGAAAATTCAATATGACTCTCTTCTTGTTTTCAATGCAGACTGCGAAGGTGAGGATATGCAATCATTTTCAGCTAACGGCAACTGTAGTGTAAAACTTGACAATAAAGGTAAAGGCGGTGGCAATTGCGTAGTATTCACAAACAATGGCACAGGTTCTGACACTTGGAGTTCTCAATTTTTCGTAACATTATCAGCTCCTGTCCCTGCGGGTACGGAAATTGAGTTAAGCGTAGATATTAAAGCTGATGTAGACATTTCAGACGGTTTAGCTACCCAAGCGCATAAAAAAGTAGCCCCAGGAGAAAATGGTTATATTGCCTATGGAACATTTGGAGCCCCAAAATTCACAACCGACTGGGCTACATACTCATTCAAAGCCGCTTCGCCATCAGACGAGTGCCAACGTATAGCTTTTGACCTTGGTAAGGCTCCTGCTACCAATTTTTATTTCGACAACATCAAAGTTCACGCTGTATTAGAGATTGATGCTCCTGCAGAATACTGGGTTGACATTGTTGACAACGGTGACTGCGAAGGTGAGAGTGTTGCTTCTTTTTTCCAAGTTACTGGAGGAGAAACAAATCCAACAGAAAGCGCAGTATTGGTTCCTGGTGCTGGTAAAGACGGCTCTCAAGGTATAGTAGTTAACGCTACAGCAAAACTAAATGTAACATGGGATAATCAATTTTTCATCCGATTTACCGAACCGATACCTGAAAACAGCGACTTTAAATTCAGTATGGATATTAAAGCAGAAACTGCCACTGGCAAAGGTATAGGAACACAATCTCATGCCGAACCAAGATCTTATATCAACCACGGTACGTTTGGTTTCCCCGAATTTAAGGATGATTGGTCTCATTACGAATTTACAGGAACAATGACAGGAGGTAATTGCCAATCTATAGCCATAAACCTTAGCGAGTTTGACAATGCCAATAAATACTATTTCGACAACATCGTGTTCCAAATCAAGAAAGAAAACAAAGCTACCATTCCTCTCACTCCCGAAGAGAAACAAGCAAACCTCAACGTTGCACTTGACAAGTGGATCACTGGTATCTTTGAAGGTGCCGACGGCTACATTACCGACTGGGTATTGTTTGAAGGTATCTTTGACAAAGACGGCACCCTTAAAGCAAAAGAAGTTAAAGCCGATAATGAGTTCGTTTGGCAGAGCTATTACGATGACCCCGATGCATACCTTCACGACGTCGCTAAAAAAGCACGCGAGCTCGGAGCCAAGAAGCTATTTATTAGCGAATCCGATCTCGCAAACAGTGGCAAGCTCGCAAAACTCGTTGACTGGGTTAAAGGCTTCGAAACAGACGAAACATCAACCATCGACGGTATCGACGCACAATTGGGCAAGATAGAGTTTGCCGACGATATGAGCGCATGGAAACAGTCGTACGATGAAATGTTGGCAGGACTTGCCGCATCAGGCAAGCTCATCCGCATCTCTGGCATCACTATCGACGATTCCAAAGCTAAGGAAACCGAACAGCAGAAAGCCATCGGCGAGTTCTACGCCTATATCATCAAGAAATATCTTGAGGTTATACCTGCTTCACAGCAGTACGGTGTATCGCTGCCCACCAGCCTCTGGTCTGACAACAACCGTACACACCAGTACGGCAGCCTTGCCGACGGTCTCAAATAACCCCGGCGCATAGCACTGAATTTTAATCAACAGCGGAGCTGAAAACAAATCAGCCCCGCTGTTTTTTTTGTTTCAGGGTTGGATTTTATTAAAAAAACACTATTTTCAGGGTTGGATTTTGTGAAAAAATGACGGTTTTCAGGGTTGGATTTTATTAAAAAATCACTATTTTCAGGGTTGGATTTTATTATAAAATGTGTATATTTGCACTGTAAATCTTTTGATTATGCAGTACTTTAATAGACATATCGACAACGAACTCCTCAACTGGAAAAACACACCAAATCGCAAACCCCTTCTTTTAAGAGGGGCACGGCAGGTGGGTAAATCTACTGTGGTAAGGCATTTGGGCAGAACATTTAAATATTTTGTTGAAATTAACCTTGAAAAACAACCGGCATTTAAAACCCTTTTTTCCGACAATATTGACGTTAAAAAAATTTGTGCCGAAATCAGTGCCGTTGTATCTATCCCGATAATTCCCGGCAAAACTCTGCTCTTTATCGATGAGATTCAAACCTCACAGCAAGCAATAATGTCGTTGCGGTATTTTAAAGAAGATTACCCCGAATTACATGTAATTGCAGCAGGTTCGCTTTTAGAGTTTACTCTATCAGAACTACCATCATTCGGTGTAGGAAGAATACGATCTATGTATGTTTACCCATTTTCTTTCGATGAGTTTTTGATGGCACAGAATCTCGATATGCAAATAAATGCCAAAAACAATGCCGATAGTAATAATCCACTATCATTACCATTGCACCAAAGCCTTCAAAGCCAATTGCGATCATTCTATCTTACAGGAGGAATGCCAGCAGCTGTAACCGAATGGCTAACATCGCACAATTACATCGAAGTATCACGCATACACAACGACATATTAGACACGTATCAAGATGACTTTGCCAAATACAAGAAAAAAATAGCACCCTCACTTTTGCGCCAGGTACTTAAATCAGCTGCGTTGCAAGCTGGGAAAAAATTTGTATACGCCCAAGCCGGCGAAGGCATTCCGTCAGCACTGATAAAAGATACTCTCAATCTGTTATCATTGGCGGGAATTATCATCCCCGTAACTCATACCAATGCCAACGGCATTCCTTTGGGTGCAGAAGAAAACCCTAATTATTGCAAATATCTATTTCTTGACACTGGGCTGATGTTAACAATGCTTGGAACACCGCCAGCAGATATTCTTCTATCCAACGAAACCGATTTGGTAAACAAAGGTGCCATTTCGGAAATGTTTGCCGGATTGGAACTTGTAAAGTACGATGATTGTTTTAAAAAAGCCGAACCTCATTACTGGCAAAACACATCGCGCAACGCAGATGCCGAAGTAGACTATCTTACAGTACATAACGGCAAAATACTTCCTATCGAAATCAAAGCCAACACCAAAGGTAGTATGCAAAGTCTATATTTTTTTATGCGCAAAAAGCATATTACAGATGCCACAAGAATTTCGATGGAAAATTTTAGTAGTTTTGTTAGAACCGACACTGAAGACAACGATGCTGAGAGAAAAATAACCATTGTACCACTTTACGCCATCAATAGTCTTTTCAGAAAATAACCTATATATTTTTTGCCATATCAAAAAGGTTGTTTATATTTGGCGGTGAAAAAGAACATCAATACTCTATCAATACTTTTAAATTAATACTTTTATGAAAAAATTATTGCTACTTGCCGCAGCGGCTACGCTCGTGCTTACCGGCTGCAAAAAAGACAACAACGACCCGGAACCTAATACGGTCGTTAACAATGACCAAAACAAAAACAAGGACAACCCAAACAACAACAATGGGAACCAAGATCCTAACAACGACAATCCTTCGTCGTTGCCAAACTTTCTTAAAGCGTGCATCAATCGCGACGCCCATCCTATCTTTAAGTTTAGCGGCGCACTCGATGTGGGCGAATTTAACCGCAACCAAAACGGCATCAGAGACACTGTATCTGCACATTTCGATGAGATTGTGGCGGGCAACGCTATGAAATACGGTTCAGTGGTAAACGGTAGCGGAAAGATGGATTTCAGCCGCGTTAAGCAGTTCTGCGCCGACGCCAAATCCGCAGGTCTTTCTATCTTTGGTCATACCCTCGCATGGCACTCGCAGCAACAACCCGGTTATCTTTTGGGCCTTATGAAAGACAAGGAAAAGGAAGTGCCCGAGGAACAAATGATAGATGTGGAGGATTACTCTATCGAGTATAGCTCTATGTCAAAGTATGATTTTTGGCACGGCGATTTTAAAAACGACGAAACCAATTCAGATTACAGCATCGACCTATCTAACAAGATGCTCCACATCAAAAACAACAAAGTGCCCAACCCCACCTATTCGGTGCAATACGTAATCGCATCTAACCTCGGTATCAATGAGGGCGTCAACTACAATATGACGATTAAAATCAAAGCATCGGCAGCTACTACAATCGGTTTGCAAATCGGCAGTTTCTATCCCAACTGTTACAACGGTTCGCTCAACATTACCGACGAAATGAAAGAATACACCGTACCGTTCGAAGCTGTTGTTGGCGACGGCCATATAATGTTGCAGAGCGGCGAATTTGTCGGCGACATTTGGATAGAAAGTGTCAATATCACTCATAAAGGCAGCGGCGAGACCATACCGCTTACCGAACAAGAAAAACGAGATGCTCTTGCAACGGCTATGGACAACTGGATCAAAGGTATGATGGATGCCACAGATGGATATGTAAAAGCTTGGGACGTGGTAAACGAGGCTCTGTCGGGCGCTGACGGCGACGGCGACGACATCTACGACCTTCAAAATTACAAGAACAACAACATCGCCGACCCCACCAACGTTTCGTCGGGCACATTCTACTGGCAAGTTTATATGGGCGACCTTGAATATGTGCGCACCGCTGTGGCATCTGCTCGCAAGCACTTTAAAGGCAATGCTGCAGACCTTAAACTATTTATCAACGACTACAATCTTGAATCCACATGGGACGACAACGGCAAGCTTAAGTCGCTTATCAAATGGATAGAGAAATGGGAGGCCGATGGCGTTACCAAAATCGACGGTATTGGCACTCAGATGCATATCACTTGCTACGAAAACACTACGCTGCAAAAAGACTGCGAGGAGCACATCGTTAAAATGCTTCAGCTAATGGCAAACACTGGCAAACTTGTAAGAATATCAGAACTTGATATGGGTTACAAGCGTGGCAACGACCGATGGAACGGACAAAACTTAGCCACCGCCCAACTCACCGCTGCTGAACACCAGAAAATGGCTGACTATTACAAGTTTATCGTCACCAAATATTTTGAAATAGTACCTCCTGCTCAGCAGTACGGCATTTGCCAATGGTGCTTAACCGATGCGGCTGGCAATGTAGGCGACCAAGACGGATGGCGCAACGGCGAACCCGTAGGTATCTGGACGCAAGGCTTCAAACAGCGCAAGGCTGCATTCAAAGGCTTTGCAGAAGGTCTCGCCGAAAAGAAATAATTGCTAAATAATCATATTTCTAACCACACAAAAAAACTGCAACCCTCATTTGAGGATTGCAGTTTTTTTTATTGGTGATAAAGTGTTAACTCTCCTTAAACAGTTCAAAGAACAACTATTTTTGTTTAAAAGTAAGTAATCTTCTATTTGGGCATTGCGATTTTTATCAAAGTCTTTTTAATTTCTTCTAATTCGTTATCCCACAAATAGTTATCTTTTAAATAAGATTCTAATTCCTTGTAAGTTTCATCTTCATAGAGAATATAAGTAGAGATTACTGCCGAATATGCGTATTTCGGACCGCAACTTTCTAATACAGATTTAATTTTTGAAATATAATTCCTTATTTTAACAGCAGTAGCTGCCATTTTTAACAATTCAAACAGATTTTCTAAATTCTCAGCAACCATAAAACCCATCTTTGACCTTGGATTTATAAAGTGTTCTCTGTCGTTTATAGCAAGTACATCTCTTGTTGTTTCCCCTTTTTCGTTTCTTGGATAGTATTTGAATGCCTTTACATAAAGGTATTCTTTCGGATTATCAATAAGAGGGTTGACGATCGGTTCTGCAACGACATCATGGTTGCCTTTTGTGGTGTTACATTTTTTGCATGATGGCAAGAGGTTGCCCCATTCTACAACAAAGTCTTTATATTTGTTCTTGTTCTTAAAATGGTCAATCTCCATATAATTGCTTTCTGTGTTAAGTAGTTGCTCCGAATATGCGCACTTACAGTTGGTCATTTCAAGCAATGCCTTCTCGATATATGGTTTCTTCCATACAGGAGAGCCGTCTTGTTTGAATTTTTCTGTCAATTGATGCTTTACTTCGTCTGTGAGTTCGTC
>JAGCNK010000079.1 GCA_017645985.1 Bacteroidales bacterium
GTAAACAGGCACAATTTCATGACCTTTGAGATACTTAGAATAGTTTTTCAAGTCGCCAGTAATCTGCAAACAGAGTTCACGAGTTGGGCAGAGCACAAGCAACTGAGTATCTGCAACATCAACATCAAGCATATTAAGCACGGGCAAACCAAAAGCGGCGGTTTTGCCAGTACCAGTCTGCGCAAGAGCGATAAGGTCGCGGTTTTGTGTTGTGATAAAAGGGACGGTCTTCTCCTGAATGGGGGTAAGGTTTTCAAAACCCATTTCAGTAACCGCGTCGATAATTTGCTTTTTCAAGCCGGTTTCTTCGAATGTCATTTTGTATAATTATTTTAGATGAAGAGCCTTTCCCCTGTAATAAAAAGGCAACAGCCCTCTCACCCAAAAAAAATTCGACACGGGGAAACGCTCGAAATATTCCTTAAATTGCGGCTGCAAAATTAGAGATTATTTTATCTTTTTGAAAATCGGAATGTTAAATAATAAAGATGTTTGAGTTAATGAATAACTCTCAAAAAAACACTATTTTTGCAACCCTATATCCCCTATTCCGTATATTATCAAAACAAATTATAAAACATATAAAGCAACACAGTAAAACATTAAAAAACATATAGTTAACATAAAATATTAATCTTAACGCCTGATTCACGTAATCAAAAATCTGCAAAATTTTAGGTATTATGAGTTCGGCGCGAAAGGTTCACGCTTTGTTGGCGTGAACCGTATCGTGCTATTCGATACCGAGGTTTTTGCAGATACCCTGATTACGGATAAGTACATAGAATACGGTTACACGCCATATTTTGTATATTCCAATTAGGTATCTAAAATACAATACATTATGAGAAAATCAAACTTATTAATGCTGCTATGGGCAGTATTGTTGGTAACGCTTTTACCCATCAACAAAACATTTGGACAAGAGGCATACGCAGTATTTGCAGATGGAACTCTAACTCTCAAATACGATGATCAAAGACCAACTAATGCCTATTCAATAAGGAGTAGTTATAATAATGGTTGGTCTTCTATTAAAACAAGGATCACCAAAGTAGTATTCGCCGATTCGTTTAAAGATTATCCAGTAACAAGTTGTTATGATTGGTTTTCTGGATGCAATAATCTTACTGAAATTGTTGGAATGGAAGACAACCTCAATACTGCAAATGTTAGCGATATAAGTTATATGTTTTATGACTGTTACAATCTTACAAGCCTTGATTTGAGCGGATTTGACACTAAGAATGTTACGAGTATGAGTTGTATGTTCTACGATTGTAGCAAACTGAAAACAATTTATGTAGGAGATAATTGGACAACAGATAATGTGACAGATTCATATTACATGTTTGTTAGTTGCGACAAATTATACGGTAGTAATGGATCCACCCCTTACGACTACGAATTAACAGATAAAACTTACGCTAAAATAGATGGAGGAGAAACTTCACCTGGATATTTAACTAAATCAGGAGAAGAACCTTTTGTAAGTGATGCTTACGCAATATTAGATAATGGAACATTGACTTTTTACTATGGGAAAAACAAACCTGATAATGCGTTAGAAATTGTAGAAATCGGAGAAAGTTACACAGATTGGAAATCTGATGTTACGAAAGTAGTTTTTAATGAATCATTCAAAAGCTTTAAACCGAAAAACTGCAAGTATTGGTTTGATGAGTGCGCTAATCTTACCGAAATTATTGGTATGAAAGATAATCTTAACACGCAAAATGTTACAAATATGAGTTATATGTTCTACAATTGTAGCAAACTTACAAGTCTTGATTTGAGCGGATTTGATACTCAGAATGTTACAAATATGAGTTTCATATTTAGTGGTTGTAGTAAACTTAAAACAATTTATGTAGGAGATGATTGGACAACAGATAATGTGACAGATTCATATAGCATGTTTGATAGATGCTACAAACTATATGGAGGAAAAGGAACAACTATTTACGATTGTCAATTAGATTTTCTTTGGGATAGACAATCCACAGATAAAACATACGCCATAATAGATGGAGGAGAAACATCACCTGGATATTTAACAAAATCAGGAGAAGAACCTTTTGTTTGTGATGCATACGCAGTATTAGATAATGGAACATTAACTTTCTACTATGGCAAAAACAAACCGGATAATGCGTTAGATATTGGAGAAGTGGGCATTGGTGGATATTACGCGGATTGGAAATCAAATGTTACCAAAGTAGTTTTTAATGAATCTTTTAAAAACTATAAACCCAAAAACAGCCATAATTGGTTTAATAGCTGTAATAACCTTACAGAAATAGAAGGTATGAAAGAAAACCTTAATACCTCTGATGTTAAGAATATGAGCGGTATGTTTTATGATTGCAAAAAACTTACAAACCTCGATTTAAGCGGATTTGATACTAAGAATGTTACACGCATGGACTCTATTTTTGGTAATTGTAGTAGCCTTACCAATATTGATTTGAATACTTTTGATATTAAGAATGTTACAAATATGAGTAAAATGTTCTATGGTTGTAGCAGTCTTACAAGCCTTGATCTAAGCGAATTTGACACTAAGAATGTTACAAGTATGAATGAAATGTTCGGTTATTGTCGTAAACTTAAAACAATTTATGTAGGAGATAATTGGACAACTGATAATGTAACGGGTTCTTATAGAATGTTTGACAGATGCTACCAACTATACGGCAGTAAAGGTACAAACATTTACGACTTCGAATTAACTGATAAAACATACGCCAAAATAGATGGAGGAGAAACTGCTCCGGGTTATTTAACAAAATCAGGAGAAGAGCCTTTTGTTTGTGATGTATACGCATTATTAGAAAATGGAATATTAACTTTTTACTATAACAAAAACAAACCTGATAATGCGATAGAAATTGGTGAAGTTGGGAGTGATTATTACTACGCTAATTGGAAACCAAATGTAACCAAAGTAGTATTTAATGAATCTTTTAAAAACTTTAAACCCAAAAACAGCAAAAATTGGTTTAATAGCTGTAATAACCTTACAGAAATAGAAGGTATGAAGGAAAACCTTAATACCTCTGATGTTAAGAACATGAGCAATATGTTTTATGGTTGCAACAATCTTTCAAGTCTTGATTTGAGTGGATTTGACACTAAGAATGTTACAAGTATGAATGAAATGTTCGGTTATTGTCGTAAACTTAAAACAATTTATGTAGGAGATAATTGGGCAACTGATAATGTTACATCTTCATATAGTATGTTTTATGACTGTAATGACCTAATTGGAGAAAAAGGTACCTCATATAATTCTCAAAACACTGATAAGAAATATGCCATAATAGATGGTGGAGAATCTGCTCCGGGTTATCTAACTAAACTTGCACCCATCTCTATTGCAATAGAAACAGCACCACAAAAAGAATATATTGAAGGAGAAAAATTAAATCTTTCCGGCGGTGAATTGTTGATAACTTACAACAACTCCACAACCGAAAAAGTAGCATTAAGCAAGGCAACAATATCTGGTTTCGACAACACAAAAATCGGTGAGCAAATAATAAAGGTGTCGTTTCTTGATTTGGAAACAGAGTTTAAAATAATAGTAGCTGCAAAATCTCCTGTTTCAATAGAGATATCTACTTTACCCACCAAGTTAGAATATATTATAAAAGAAGACCTTGACTTAACTGGCGGTGAATTGTTGGTAACTTACAACAACTCCACTACTGAAAAAGTAGAATTAAGCAAAGCGATAATTTCTGGATTTGACAATAAAAAATATGGCGAACAGACTATAAAGGTGTCGTATCTTGGGTTAGAAACTTCGTTCATAGTTTCAATCGCCATTAAACCTATCGCAATAGCAATAGCCTATTATCCTCAAATTTCATACGTTGAAGGTGAAAATTTCTCGCCAGCAAATGGCTCTTTGAGAGTTATTTACAACAATAGCAAAATTGATACAGTTGCTCTTTCGGTCGCAGTGGTTGAAGGTTACAATCCCCAAAAGATTGGGGAACAAATACTTACCATCAGTTATCTCAACCTTACAACAGAGCTGAAAGTTAACGTTAACCCAAAGCAAAACATCAATCCATATTTAGAGCCTAAATTGGTGGTCAACATATACTACATATCTTCGTTTGAAGAACTCTTCTGGTTTATGTTTGATGTAAACCACGGAGATGTAAAAGCAAATGCCGCATTGGTTAACGACATTATCATAAATAAGGATTGCCTCAAACGCGTTACCGCAATGCTAAATACCACATCAAAAGCCGCTGCCGCATTTGCCACTTGGCAACCCATCGGCACTCCCGAAAACCCATATCGGGGAACTTTTGATGGTCAGGGACACACCATTTCGGGTTTATATATCGATGATAATACAACAAACAATGTAGGTCTTTTTGGCAACGTAGCACCCGAAGCCGTTATCAAAAATCTTGGTGTAACCGACTCGTACATAGCCGGTAACGAAAACGTAGGCGCAATCTGCGGCAAATCAGAAGGCACTGTGGTTAATTGCTATACAGTATCTGAGGTAAAAGGCAGCAAAAATGTGAATCCTCTTGTAGGCGCAAAAGAAACCGTCGCCGTGGTAGAAAACTGCTATTACCTTGCTGAAACACCCGTAGCCAATGACCCATGCGCCAAAACTGCCGAAGAGTTTTTATCGGGTAATGTTGCTCAATTGCTTTCGCAAGGTGCTGTTGTCAATGGCGTAACCTACTCTGGCGAAACATTTGCTGGCGTTACCGAATTGCCTGGCACAGATATTATTCCTCAGCCCGAAAACAATGACAATCCCTCTACACCAATATCCTCTATATCTGAGAATAACATCAAAGTCTGGTCATACAATCACACCATCTACATAGAAAACGCTCCTGCCGACACCAAATACACTATCATCGACCTTAACGGTAGAATAATAACAACTTCAACAACAAAATCTACAAGAGAAGAAATCAATACCAACAAATCGGGTATAATGATTTTAAATATTGGCAATCAATCATTTAAAATCACCCAATAACCGTCTGGAAGACGGTATCTCTATAACCCCGGACATTGAGCCGCACCGCGGCGACGATGTCCGGGGTTTTTCACCAATAGTGGGTCGGTACTGAGAGTGCACGGTACACCCCTATTCCCCCTCAATCACCTTCATCTCTACTTCGTGTTTTGATGTTGATTTGTTGTAATTTATTCCGCAAAGAACTATTGTTTTTAGATTTTGAGTTCGATGATGTAGTCTAACACCTCACTTTCACATAACAACAAAACTCCATATTTTTACCCCATTGGCTCAGTTATTAAATCGGATAATTGGCTGTAACTATAAAAAATTTCATAGTTACAGCCAACTATTTTTTTAATACGTGGCTGTAACTAATATTTTTTGTATATTTGCAGCGTGGTATCAAAACTTAATATTATGGCAAAACTTATAGGAAGACACTCAGAATCAGCACAATTAGACGAAATAATGAAGTCAGATAATCCAGAGTTTGTGGTAATTTTTGGTCGTAGAAGAATTGGCAAGACTTTTCTCATAAATCAATATTTTGGCGACCATTTTACATTCAAACATACAGGATTAGCCTCCAAAAACAAGACTGAGCAATTACAAAATTTTGGCGAAACACTCCGCAATTTTGGTTCTAAATTA
>JAGCNK010000080.1 GCA_017645985.1 Bacteroidales bacterium
AGCTGCCTACGTTTTCGCCCTTGATTCTGGTAAGGCTGCCTGAGAGCTTGTCGCCCGATTTCATTCCCGTGGTTTTGTATGTAAGAGCGGGGTCGCTGCTGCCGTATGTCTTTGAGAGGGCGTCGGGTGTTACGGTTATGGATTTGGGATTGATGGTGAATGTGGCTGTTTCTTTTTTGATGTTGTAATTTGCGGTAACGTCGTAAGTGTCGTTAATAATTTTGACACTTGTGATTGATATTGTATAAGTGCCAACATCTTCGCCTGAAGTGCGGGTCATTGTGACCGATGATATTTTGTCAGTTCCTAACAAACCTTTATAGTTGTATCTGCGTCCCGGGTCAGATCCGTTGTATGTTTTGCTTTGAGCCACAGCCGACACAGTGAGGTTGGCTGGTGATACCGATAAGGTCACTTTTTTTGATTTTGTGTAGCCATTGCTTGCAATGCCTTTTACTTCAATAGTATACGAACCTTTGTTTTTGATAGTGCCATCAGTTTTGTCGTTTACGATGAGAGTGTAATCTTTATCTTTGGTCAAAGTGGTGTTGCCGGCTTTTACTATTACGTTGATGTTGCTGCCGGTGTAAGTAGTAGATGCCAACGATACAGTAACGGTATTTTTTGTTGATGATAGGTCGTAAAGCCAGTTGGCGGTGTATGTCCTATCGTAAGTGCTACCCTTGGAGATTTCCAACTTTGTGGTTTTCGACGAGATTCCTGTACCTGTCCATCCGTCGAATACGTAGCCGGTTCGGGTGGGGTTAGCGATGGAGTAAGCATCATCGATGCTGTATGTAGTGGGGTTGCCGGAAACTGTGCCGCCGTTGAGATTGTAAGTTATGTTAGAACTATATGGAGTAAAATAGCCTTTGGTATTGGTGTTGTCTACTCTGGCGTATGAGCCAGTTGTCTCCATGCTTGATGAATATTTGGTTTCTTTGCCGCCTGTAAGTGCAGAACATCCTGTAAAACAGTCGTTTTGTGATTTTATTTTGTCCTTGTTCCAATTGTCGGAGTATATGGTTTTGAGTTTGGCGCAGTTGTAGAACATATAGCTGATGTCGGTAACTTTGGCTGTTGAAAAATAATAGTCGAATGTCAACGAGGTGAGAGCCTTGCAGCCGGCAAACATATAGCTCAAATTTTCAACCGAGGTTGTACGGATATGCGCTACCTTGGTAAGCCTTGAACAATTGTTAAACATATACGACATATCAGTGCAGCTGTTGAAAGTTCCGTCGTCGCCAACAAGAGTTAGACTTGTGCATCCGTCACAAAGATGAGAGAGATTTGTACAATCTTTATATAAAATAGTTGTGGAAATTGTAGTGAGCGACGTGCATCCAGCAAACATATACGACAAGTCTTTGCCTGTTTTGACCTTTGCAAAAGTGAGAGCGGTGCAGTTGCAAAACATTGCATAATTTGATTCCGGCACAATAGTGTTATCAGAATACTTTAAGTCTATGGATGTTAGCTTGCTACAGTCTTTGAACATTTGGTCGTAATATTTTACTTGTAAGGTATTAAGATACTCCAAACCTATTATGCTTTCGATCTTTGAACCACCGTCGAACCATCGGTAGCAAGAGTTTGGCTTTGCATCCTTGAAACTTTCGTGAAAAATCACTTTGATAAAATTTGGTATCAATCCAAGCCATCCCGGATTTGTAAAATTATCGTTGAGCAAAATGCCGTATGCGGAACGGTGATTGTCGTAACGAAAAGTTGCCACACCGGGATTGTTTCCGCAATAATGAAGATATGCCTCTTTGCTTGATGGCTTGAGAATAAAGTAACCGTTGGTGTTTGCGTAGGTTTTGTCTTTGGCGTTGGATGAGTTGTATGTGATTTTGCCTCTCAGGTAGGTGTTGTCGTAGAACATATAGTTGCTTTTGGTAACCTTCTTTGTGGTGAAACTGCTGCTTACAAACACTGCCTCCAATTTTGGACAATTGTAAAACATCTTCTCCATTGTAGTTACATTTTCGGCGGTGAAGCCGCTGATATCCACCCATTTGAGTTTTGAACACCCAGAAAACATATTGTCCATTTCGGTAATAGCGGTAGACACAAAGGCGCTGAGGTCGATAGTTTCGAGGCTTGTGCAGTTGGCAAACAACCCCGAGAGAGACCTCACGTCGGTATTGGCTGACGACGCGTATCCAAGACCAGATACTTCCACAAGGTTTGGAAGGTCGTGAAAAATGTTTTTGATAGTTTTGACTTTGCCATAGGCGATAGATTTATCGAAAACAATTCGCTTAATTTCAGTTCTATAATTTCCCCAACCACGATCAAAATCTTCACCTGTGTGGTAATAGTAGGGATTGTTTCGGTGTTCAGAACTGATATCGTTTTCGGAGCCATTGAAAAAGTAGAACGTGAGCGTGCCGGTACTTTTATCAAAAATTGAATATGTGACACCGGCATTGGCAATGCTCGCCCATAGACATAGTGCTAAAAGCACAATAAGTGCATAGAAGTGTTTTTTCATAAAGGTTTCGTTTAATAATCTGTCTACAAAAAATGTTTTTTTCACATATTATTGTTGATGCAAGGGTGGAGGAGTGAAATATTTTTTTAGTTCTTTTTAATGTGGTTAAAAAAAAAGCCGTCAGATTTTGACGGCTCTTTTTCAAAAATATGCGAAATGAGTATTGATGATTATTACAATGATACTTTGTACGATTTGTTGTTGATAATCACAATCATAATGCCTTTGGGTGCGACGCTGATTTCGTCGTGCGAAGATTTTGTTGTAGAAGTTGTTATCATGCGTCCTTGGAGGTCGATGATGGTGTATTTGGTGTCGGGAGCGGTTTCGATGTAGATGGTGCGGTTGTACGACCATACCTTTGCGCCGTTGACTTCTTCTGCCACCTCTGCCACGGGGGTGGTGCTTGAGAATGTGCCGCGGATTTCAAGGTCGTTGTCGGGCATAGTCTCGGGAATGTCGCCCCAGCCTGCGAATCTCAATCCTGCTTTGTAAGGAGCTGATGGCGGGTAAATCCTGCTGCCGTAGCTGAGTGTCACGGTCTTGAACACCTCGCCGTCGATGTAGTAGGTTACGGTGTGCTGGTTGGCGGTGAACTTGCCGGTGATTTCGATGTCGTTGGCGGGCATTGTGGCGGGGGCTTCGCTCCAGCCTGAGAATGTGTAGCCGGTTTTGGTGGGAGCGGCTATTACGGTGATGGGGTCGCCGAGGTAGAGGTCCACAGTTTTGTATACATTGTAGTCTACCACATATTTGATGGCGTATGTGCGAACCTCAAACGTGCCTTCGATAGTAATGTCGTAGTCGGGCACAGAAGTGGGCGAGCCAGTCTTCGGCACAAATCTGAATCCGGGTTTTTCGGGCAGTATCGACGCAATGCTTACGTTGTACGCTGTTTCCACTGCGATCTCCTCGTCGTAGGTGATGAACGTTACCTTGTGCTTGTTGGGAATGTAGCTGCCGGTGATTTCCACGTCGTTGTCGGGCATTGAGGCGGGAACTTTGCTCCAGCCGGAGAATTTGTAACCGTCGCGAGATGGGGGATTTGCCAGTGCTGTTATCGACTTGCCGTATTCCTTGTCTTCGGCGTGGTATTCTTTGCCGTCGAGCTTGTATACCAGACGGTGAACGTTAACGGTAAATGCGCCGTTGATAGTGAGGTCGTTGTCGGGCATTGTGGCGGGAATATTGTCGGTCCAGGCAAATGTGTAGCCAGTTTTTGATTGTTCGGGAGCTGTAATTTCAGTGCCGTAGTCCACCGACGCCGACGACACGCAAACGCCGTCTACCACAAATTCGAGCGTGTGGCTGTTGATTTTCCAGTTGGCGTAGAGCGTGATGTCAGACTCTACAATGTCAGATTCGAATGTGAACTGTTGGCTCATACCAGAGTTCTTGTAAACGCCTGTGAGCGTGTATCCTACATAAGCAAAGTCGATGGGAGCTTTGATGCTCTCGCCTTTCTTGGCATAAAGCATCTTGTCTGCGGCGTTGGGCAGTCCCGACGATTTGATTGTTACCTTGCAAGCCGATTTGGGTGATACAATTTGGAAAGTGCCTGTGCCCGAAACGTAGTAGTTGCCGCCCGGATTGTCGGTGATGGTGATGAGTCCGTTGCCGATGCCGTTGTTGTTAGAAATCGTCACGGTGTATTCCGACGGGTCGATTAGCTTTCCGTTGTCGTAGAGCGATACCGCAGGAATGATTTCGCTGCCGGTGTAGGGATAAACCTCCGATTCTGTCACGATAGTGGGGGTGGTCAAGGTTTTGGGTATGATTGAAAACTTGACGTCGGCAACGCTGATGTCGTAATTTGCATTTTTGAGCGTTCCGATAGTTACGCTGTATTCGCCCACGTTTTCGCCCTCTTCGCGCGAAAGTGCTCCGCTGAGCTTGTCGGAGTTGATAAGTCCGTTGGCAGAGTATGTTATCTCGGGGTCAACATCTCCGTAGGTTTTTGATATTTTCGCAGGTGTTACCGTGATGGGTTTGGGACGGATGGTGAACTTGTTGGAGTAGTCGTATGAAGCATAGTAGTTGCTGTTATATTTCGGACTTGTGTTTAAAGAATAAGAGTATTCTCCCACATTCTCGCCGGTGGCTCGCTTAAATACGGGCGCAGTAGTGAATCCGTTGCTACCGCAGAAACCTGTGTATGTGTATGTAATCTTAGCCGGGTCGGCATCTCCGTAGGTTTTGGAAATGGCGTCGGGAGTTACTGTAACAATTTTGGGATTGATGGTGAATGACACACTTCTTGTGTTGATGTATCCGTTTTCAGTTATGCCTGAGATTGCAATAGTGTATGTGTCGGCGTTCTTAATAGTGCTGACACTAGAGTTGTAGTCTTTGCCATATTCCAGGGGTGTGCCGTCTATTGTGATTGTGTAGGAGATTTCCTCGCCGGTATATGTGTATGACGACGGCGTTGCTTGTATATGGTAATAGCTGTACGAAAGGTCTTTGAGCCAGTTGGCTGTGTATTCTCTGTCGCCAGAACTATAGATGGGGAGTGTCAGGTTTTTGGTATAAGAAGAAAGTCCCGTGCCTGTCCAACCTTGAAATACGTATCCGTTGCGTGTCGGGTCGGCGATTGTCTTCTCTTTGTCGGCTGTGAAGTCGGTGTATGACGAACTATAATATGTCGAGGGACAATTAATGTATGTGATTTTGGATTTGTATGTGGAAAGATAGCCTTTGGTTCCTGGTTTGTCGAGGCGTGCGTAGGTTTTGCCAATGTAACCAGAACTGTACGATGTGCCGTTGCAGCCTTTGAGATAAACGTCGCCTTCAAAACATTTGGAATATGAGGACACTTTGCTGGTGTTCCAATCATTTTTTACAAAAATTGCTTTGAGTTTTCCACACCCGGCGAACATACTTTGGATATTTGTAACATTCGACATATCAAAAGATGCGGTGGTAGTGCATCCGAGAAATATGTAGTTCAAATTTGAACAGTTGGCGAACATATAAGCCGTGGATGTTACATTTGGAGCATCGAAAAGCTTTGTCACCGACAAGTCGGTAAGGTTTGAACAATCGCGAAACATAGAGCCAAGGTCGGTGGCTGAGCTTGTAACAAGGTATTTGCTGGCGGTGCCGCTGTCTGTAATCTTGGTAAGTCCAGTACAATTGTAAAACATATACGACATATCGGTGGCTCCAGCAGTGGAGAATGTGTTTAAGAAGTCGTCTGATTTTAATGACGTGCAGCTTCCAAACATTTGTTTCATTGTGCAGCTAGTTGTCGCATAGCGTTGTGGCATTTTCAAAGATGATAGTTTGGTGCAGCCGTCGAACATATAGTTGAGGTTGCTAGCAGCCGTGATAGCTGTAGAGGAAAGGTCGAGTGTGGTAAGTGCCGAACATCCGTAGAACATCTTTTCGCATGTTTTGCTCGCGGATAGTTTTAAGTTCTGAATGTCCTCTATTGTTGTGAGGTTTGAGCAGCCGCTAAACCAATCAAAGCAGGTTGTAGGGTAAATGATGCTAAAACTAATGTCAAACACCACTTTTTTAATTGCAGTTTGGTGTTTTTCTATCCATTTAGGAACTTGAGTGTTGGAGTTGAGCGGGTAGTCGGCTTCGTATGGCGAACGGTATTTGTTGTTGTAGAATGTGAGTGTGCCGTCGTTGTAGAATCTGGCGTAACTTTCAACAGGGTAGGAACTCCTCATGTCTATTGTGTAGTAATAAGAACCAGAGGCGAAATAGCTGCTGGTCCACGACGGATTGTATTTCTCCTTGCCTCTTAACTTTGTGCAGCCTGTAAACATATCCAAGCCGTTATTGGAGTTGCTCGGACTTATCCATGAGGTAGTTGCGAAAATCGTCTCAAGGTTTGAGCAGCCGTAGAATGTTCCTTCGGCGTAAGTGAGTGATGCTGTGGAGCATCCTCTGAGATCTACAACCCTAAGTTTCGTACAACCCTTGAACATATAATTCATAGTTGTTACCTTAGAGAGATCGAGTCCGGTAAAGTCAACGTATTCAAGGCTTGTGCAGCCTTCGAACATGCTGTTCATTTTTTTTACATTGCTTGTGTTGAATTGGTCGAAGTCGTAGAGTTGTTGCAAGCTTGTACAGCCCTTGAACATTTCTTCTAAGTTGAGGGTTTCGGTGGGGTTGATATATTCAAATCCAGTTACACTTTTGAGGTTCTTGAGCCCGCGAAACCATTTTTGAATCCATTTTACTTCTTTTACTTTCAATGATTTGTCAAAAACTACTTTCTCAATTTGGTCGGCGTATTCGTCGTTGCTATAGCTATGTTCCCAGTGGTCGCCAATGGCGTACGTATATGAGCTGTTCTGAATGTTGGATGGAACGCCATCTGCATTATAATAGAATGTTAGCGTTTTTTTAGAAGTGTTAAAATAGGAATAAGTTTTTACAATGGCATTTGCATTGCCGCCAAACAGGCATAGTGCCATAAGCACTAAAATTGCTAAAAAATGTTTTTTCATAACTATATAAACATTTAAATAATTAACTCTACTGATTGTTGCGGCAATTGGGCAAAAGTGAAAAAAAATAATGAGTTTTTTTTGATGAAAATATAGTGCCGCACCTTTTCTTTTTTTATTATGTATTATTATTTTTGCAGTGATTTTTAATACATATAACAATGGTAAAATTCTTAGCAGCTATAGTGTTGTGTCTGGCAACGGTTCAGCCGCTGTGGGCGCAACCCGATACCAACGATTTAAAAATCAGTATCCTCACTTGTGGCGATGGCGAGCAGATGTACGCTTCGTTTGGTCATTGCGCCTTCAGGGTAAGGAGTCAGAGCCGGCATTACGACCGTGTGTACAACTATGGAATGTTCAACTACCGTCAGAAGTCGTTCTACCTGAAGTTCGCCCGTGGTTTTCTTGACTACCATGTGGGCGTGTCTGATTTTCCACGATTCTGCATTGAGTATGTGCGCGACGGACGTGAGATTCGCGAGCAGATGCTCAACCTCGACAATGCCCAGCGTCAGGCTCTCTTCGATTATTTGGAATGGAACAGCCTTGAAGAAAACCGCTACTACCGATACAATTTTCTCGAAGACAACTGCGCCACCCGCATCCGCGACATCATTGAGCGTGCCTGCGGAACCGACGTAAAACTTGCCGACATTCAGTACAACGAGAGTTTCCGCGATATGATTCACTCGCATCTTACCGAGATGCCGTGGTTCAGGTTTAGCGTGGATCTGCTTATGGGTCTGCCAGTTGACCGCAAGGCCGACAGCCGTACCGCGATGTTTCTGCCCGAGCACGTGTTCAACACCCTTTCGCAGAGCCGTATCACCCACAATGGTGCCGACGAGCCTTTGGTGGTTGATAGCGCAGTGCTGCTGCCTGCCAATCCCGACGCCGACAAGACAGATTTTTTCACAATCTTTTCGCCGTCGCTGCTCTTTTGGCTGATATTCGCAGTGCTGGCTCTGGTTACATATTACGAGGCCACTCACAACAAGTACCACGCATGGATCGACCGTGTGCTGCTCATAGTGGTGGGCTTGTTTGGATTCCTCTTTCTGCTTATGTGGACCTGTACCGAGCATACCGTTACAGCCGGCAATCTTAATCTGCTGTGGGCGTGGCCTTTGCATCTGATAGCCGCCTTTGCCGTAAAACGCCGCACACAGTTTTGGTTCAGATATTTTGCCATAGCAGCAGTGTTTACCACCGCCGTGCTTGTGCTGTCGCCGTTGATTCCGCAGCAGTACGATGTGGGCGACTATCCTCTTATGTGCATCCTCATTTTGCGCATGTCGTTTATCGCCAGGATAAACAAAGCACAGTTACGTAATTAATCACACCTTTTATATATAACAACAAATATGAAGATTCTAACTATTGTACTGAGTGCCGCCATAGTTGCCTCCTCGCTTCCGAGCATGGGGCAGAGCACTGTTGCCGCCGCACACGAATACAACAAGAGTGTGAAATTTGATTTTAATTCTGAGTGGCATTATCTCTCTACCGACCTCTATCTTTTTAATGCCCACAGTTTTTCAAACTTGCTTTTGGAGTTGTATCCGCCTTCTAAAAAGAAG
>JAGCNK010000081.1 GCA_017645985.1 Bacteroidales bacterium
AATATCCTTGAGCGTGCTGCCGAGAAACTGGGTGTGGTCTAAGGCTATGTTGGTGATAACCGAAAGCATCGGCGTGATAATGTTGGTACTGTCCAATCGTCCGCCCATTCCCACCTCAATAACGGCGATGTCCACTTTTTTGTGGCGGAAATATTCAAACGCCAAAGCTGTGGTGAGCTCAAAAAAAGTGGGTTTCAGATGGGCGAACTGCTCGGCGTAACGGTTGACAAAACCGGTGACATAATCGGCCTCGATTTTTTGTCCGTTGACACGTATACGCTCCTTGAAATCAACGATATGCGGCGATGTAAAAAGTCCGGTTCTGTATCCCGCCTCCTGCAAAACAGAGGCGATGAAGTTAGACACAGAGCCTTTGCCGTTGGTGCCTGCTATATGGATAGTCTTGTATTCGAGGTGGGGAGAACCAAAGAAACGGTCGATTTCGTTGGCTGTCTGCACTCCGGGTTTGTACGCGCTGCCGCCCTGATGCTCAAACACGGGCAACTGCGTAAAAAGATAATTTTCAGCTTCTTGGTAAGAGAGGTTCATTGTTTGAATAAGTTTATTCTACATAAGCGTCGAGAAGTTTAGCACCAAGTTTTTCAAGAGGCTTGGAAGGCAGGGCAGTCCATTTTTCCTTCTCATCACCCTCTTCAAACATATTGTACGTTATGGTCTGACGCTTATGGGTAACAAAGTTTTCGCTAACTTTTTTAGCCTCGCCGCTGTAACGCGAAAACGAGCCGTAATCTTTGCCTATCAAATAGAAGTCACCGTTTTGATAGCGGTAAACATACTCAGTGTTAGGCACTTCGGTGCCGCCAGCCGAACAGAAGATGCCCACGCTTATGCGGATAACACCTTTGGCGTTGACCGAGAGAAGAATTTCGTAAAGGCAGTTCTCGTTTTCCTCGTCGTTGCCGGGAATGGTGTTTTCGTACTCTTTGAAACGTTTGAGCTTGCCGTCAGACTGACCTAAGAAGATAGCCAGCACAGGCTTGTTGAAATTGTATACGTATCCGTCGTCGCGGGTGCGCATGTGTGTGGGATCCTTGGGAGTGGCTATCACGATGAGATCCTGAATGCCGTCTTTGTTGAAGTCGCCCTCGCTCTTCTCGCAATCGGATTCGATGTTGAGCGACGACTCACCGCCCCAGATTTCGGGAAAGAGATGTGTGGCGAAACCTTTCTGTGCGTTGGCCGCGGTAGAAAGCATCGCAACGCAGAATGCTGCAGTTAATAATTTTCTAATCATAGCTTGTATCCGTTAATTATTCAATGTACAAAAGTACAAAATATAACGGAACAACAGCAAAAAAACGCACAGAAAATTTTTAGTTGGCGTACTTCAACTTGGTTTCAATCTCGTCGTAGATGGCCTTGAGCTGCTTGTCGGTTTGGAGAAGGTCGGCAACGGTCTTGCATGCGTGAAGCACGGTAGAGTGGTCGCGGTTGCCTATCTGCATACCGATAACCGCCAACGAGCTGTTGGTAAGGTTCTTGGCAAAATACATAGCCAGCTGACGCGCCTGAACAATCTCACGTTTGCGGCTCTTGGTGTTGAGCACCTCGGGACTCATCTTAAAATGAGCGCACACCACCTTTATAATATAGTCGAGCGTAAGGTCGTATTTGGGCTTGCGAATAATCTTCTCAAGGATGCTGCGTGCAAGGTCGAGGGTTATCTCCTTATGGTTAAGCGTACTTTGTGCAAGGATGGAGATAAGAGCGCCTTCAAGCTCGCGCACGTTTGAAATCACAGTCTGCGCAATGTATTCGAGCACATCATCGGGAATATCCATACCGTCGTTGTAAGCCTTCTTGCGAAGGATGTTGAGACGTGTCTCGAAGTTAGGAATGGTGATTTCAGCCACAAGACCCCATTTGAAACGGCTCAAAAGACGTTTTGATAGACCTTTGAGTTCCGAAGGATCTTTGTCGCAAGTGAGGATAATCTGCTTGCCGTTTTGCTGCAACTGGTTGAAAATATGGAAGAATGTGTCCTGGGTGCTCTGCTTGCCGGCGAACTCCTGAACGTCGTCAATGATAAGCACGTCGAGCATCTGGTAAAAATGGATAAAGTCGTTTCTGTTGTTGCTACGTACAGCGTCGCAATACTGGGTCTGGAACTTATTGGCAGATACGTAGAGCACAAGTTTGTCGGGATAGGCGTTTTTGATGCTGTTGCCAATGGCCTGCGCAAGGTGGGTCTTGCCGAGACCGCTGTCGCCATGAATCAGCAGAGGGTTGTATGGGTTGTTGCTAAGCCTTGCCACAATAGCCTCGCCCGCGCTGCGACCAAGACGGTTGCACTCACCTTCTACAAAATTATCAATTGTGTAGTTGGGATTGAGCTGCGGGTTGATGTTGATTTTCTTGATGCCGGGAATAATGTACGGACCAAGCTGCGGCTGCTGGGGCGAGTACGCAGGTTGCTGAGGAGCAGCGGGTTGCTGTGGAACGCCGTATTGCTGCTGATGCATATTGCCCGGGAAAGTGTAAGTGCCCTGGGTACGGCCAGCAACGGGACGAGAAGCGGGTTTCTTGCCGCTGTCGACCATAATGCGGTAGTTCAACTGAGCATTTGGACCCAGAGTGCGTTTGAGAACCACACTCAGAATGTCGATATACTGCTCTTCGATATATTCGTAAAAAAACGGTGAAGGAACTTGAATAGTCAATAAATTTTTATCAACTTTTAGGGGGGTAATGGGCACAAACCATGTTTTGTAGCTTTGTGCAGGTACATTATCCTTGATAAATTCAAGACATTTATTCCATATTTCCTGTGCCGAGAGTTCCATTGTAAAAAATTTTGTTTTTCCTTGTACGCTATGTTCTTTGAATTTCGCTGTAAAGTTTCATAAAATTTTCGAGAAAAAAAAATCTATTTTGACACCTTTTTTTCTGTTTTTATTTATCGGTGTAATTATCAACGATTTAGTTTTGAAAAAAAAATTAAAAATTTTTAAGTAGCTGATAATCAGCATTAAAAATTCTAAACCGTTGTTAATAACTTGTTTACAACCCCGACTTGCGAGAGCAAATAAGTGTAAAGTATTATGTATGTTAATAACTTGTTAATATTCCTTTATTATTTTGTTTTCAAAAGAAAATAACCTCAAAAATCGCAAAAAATCCCAAATAACAAATTTCTAATTAGCATTTAATTATTGTTTATCGAGATTTACAAAGTTATAAAATAATATCATTTTTTGGACTTTCAACCCCTGTTCTTGGTAGTTCACATATTTCAAGTCCGGATACTTCGCCGCCGTCGATTACAAACCGCAACGCTGTACGCACCTGGTGAAAGCCCTGAAGTCCCGAAGCCCCGGGATTCATTACAAGCGTACCGTATTTTTTGTCGTACATCACTCGCAGAATGTGACTGTGTCCGCATACGAATATCTTGGGCGGATTGTACTGCAAGACCGACTTGACATTGGCTGCGTAATGTCCGGGATAGCCGCCGATGTGGGTCATATACACATCCACACCTTCGATCGTAAAACGCTGTTCTATAGGATAAACCAGACGTGTGGTATGGTCGTCGATATTGCCCGAGACCGCCACAAGGGGTTTGAAGGCAGCCAGCTTGTCGGCAAACTTAAGAGAACCTATGTCGCCCGCGTGCCAAAGCTGATGGCAGGGTTCAAAAAACTTGAGAAACTTGTCGTCCAATTGTCCGTGGGTGTCGGATAGAAGTCCAATAATCTTCATTTTGTCTCTATTTTGGTTACCGACGATTCGGCGGTGCCGTTGAAGAATACAGTTGTAACAGTGTCGCCTGGTGCAAGTTGCGACGCCGAAAGCACAGGTTTACCGTTGTGCATCGTGTACGAATAGCCCTTGCGGAGAATGTTGACGGGATTGTTGAGCTCAATCTTGTCGCGGATAACGTCGATACAGTGGTTTTTCTGCTGAATATTGAGTTTCATATTTGACACAATGCTGTTGCCCACTCTGTCGAGAGCCGCACGCTTGCGCATAGCGGCAGAATGCAACGAATTGTGTATCTTGTATATAATCTGCGTAAGCTTGGTGCGTTTGGCTTCCATAATACGGCGAACCGACCTTTGGATGGAGGCTATTTTCTCGTCCACAAGGCGGTCGCACCATTCGGCGCGGTCGATGATAAACTGAGCCACAGCAGTGGGAGTCTTGAGCGGAGTGTGCGCCACAAGGTCAGCCACCGACTCGTCGCGGTCGTGACCGATTCCAGTAATAACAGGCAGAGGCGACTGACAAAGATACTGGCACAGGCGGTACTTGTCGAAACAGCTCAAATCAGCCTTGCTGCCGCCGCCTCGTATCAGCGCAATGCAGTCAAACATCTCGCTATGGTCGGCTATCACTTCCAACTGACTGATAATGGAATCCACAGCCTCATCGCCCTGCATAACTGCCTGAAAAAGCGTGACATTGAATCCGTAGCCGTTGGGATTGTGCTGCAGCTGTTTCACAAAATCGCCATAACCTGCCGCCGTGGGCGAAGATATCACCGCAATATTCTTGATGAGCATAGGCAGTTCAAGCTCCTTGTTGAGGTCTATCACGCCGTCCCCGGTAAGCTGACGGATTGTCTGCTGACGCTGCATAGCCATCTCGCCCACAGTGTATTCGGGCGTGATGCTAGTGATGTTGACGCTCAGTCCGTATACCTCGTGAAAACCTATCTGTCCGCACGCCATAATCTTGATACCAGGACGGAGGGTCTCGCCGGTAACTGTCTCGAAATAAGGCTTGATCATACGGAAATGGCCTGCCCAGATGGTGGCACGCAGCTGCGCAATGATGCTGTCGCCGTCCGACGATTTTTCCACAAGGTCGAGATATGCGTGACCGCTGCGGTTGACCGTCATAGAGTTGATTTCGGCAACAAAATGCACCGGCTCGGAAAATGATGAGTTTATTTCACTTTTAATCAGACTGTTGAGCTGATTCAGAGTGAATACAGATGGCGACGGCATATTAATTGTTCCTAATTATGAAAACATCCTCCTTGTCGGATTTCATATGATACACCTCGCGGGCAAACTTCACAAGGTTGCGATTGTCGGTGCGAAGGTTGTGCAGCTTGATAGAATCTTCCTGAATCTTAGTCTGATAAGCATCCAGCTCGGTACGGAGCTTACTGATGGTAAACTTCGCCTTGATCATATCGTAAAGGTTGTACTGATTGGTAACGCAGAGGTGAAAGAAAACTGCGATGATGAGTACAAGGTAAGGATGCTGACAGACGAACCCACCAAAACGTGAATCTTTAAATTTGTTCCAAGCAACTTGAACAAGGTTTTTCATAACGGCGATTTTTAAGTAGTGAAAAAAAATAATACGCCGCTAAAATAGCAAAAAAACTTTACTTTGTCAACCCTTTTTGAAAAGTTTTTTGAAAAAAGATTTTTTGTGCGAGCCGCTGTCGCTGTAATATCCGTTGTAATAATTGTTGTAGCGGTAACTGTACTTGCCGTACTTGCCCATCTTGTTCACAATACCGTTGAACACCACGTTCATCTTTGGGTAGCCGCTCTGACGAAGCTCGTTGTAAAGCTTGAAAACCGATTTGAGCGAGTAGCCCTGACGGATGATAAAGAGGAACGACGACACAGAGTCTTTGAGCATAAGTGCGTCGCTGACAATGCCCACGGGGGCGGAGTCGATGAAAATAATGTCGTAAATCTCACGTGCACGTTCCAGATACTCGGTCATAGCCGCGCTGCCTATAAGTTCCGACGGGTTTGGGGGAATAGGTCCGGGAGGCGCAAAGTCGAGTCCCGGGTGAACGGTCTTGAAAATGGTCTGTTCAAACGAGCATTCGCCTATAAGATAGGAACTTATGCCAACATTAGTGCTAATGTCGAAATACTCCTGAATACGCGGCTTGCGCAAGTCGAGACCAATAAGGAGAACCTTCTTGGCGTTGGCGGCGGTAATAATCGAAAGGTTAACCGACACGAATGTCTTGCCCTCGCCGCTGACAGTGGAGGTGATGAGAATAATCTTGTGCTTGTTCTCTGCGTCCACGAACTGGATGTTGGTTCGCAACGCACGGAAAGCCTCGGCAATGGAGCTGGAAGGATGGTCGCTAACTGGCACCGACGAATGGTGAAGGTTCTTGGGAATATGTCCGAGAGGCGTCTGCTTGACACCACGCTCAATCTCCGACTCATCGGTAATCTTGTTGCCCAGCAATATCAGCAGCAGAATGATAGCTGCAGGAATGGCAAGACCGATAAAAATTGCCTTCGAATAGCTGAATCCGCCGATAGAAGCAATAGGATAACGTGAAATCCAAGTGGCGGCATCCACAATCTCGGCATCGGGCTGGTTTGACGCAAGAGTGATGGAGGCGTTGTAACGCTTATCCAAAAGACTGTTGTACAAATCGTTGTTGAGGTCGTACTGCTTTGTAATCTTTGTCTCGTTCCATCGGTCAACAGGCGACGACACTATCGAGGCACGTATCTGGGCAATCTGTGAATTGAGTTTTTTCTTGGTGATATCCAAAATACTGTCGGCAAGAATCACATACTGTGTGCACTGCTTTTTTATCTCGTTGATATCATAATCCACACGGTTGTAGGGAGTTATATTCTCGCCGTCGCGAACCGAGAACTGCAGACCAGTTTTTTCAGCATTCTTCTCGTTGATTTTCTGAAGGTAACCATCGATTACAGGGTCGGAAACATTGGCGAGCGACGGCGGCACAAGCGACGACAACGAGCTGCCGTTTTGCAACGCCTCACGCAGATAGCGATAGTAGTTCTGCCTTACATTGGTTTCCGAAATCTCGGTCCTTAACGCCTTGATAGTTTCGTCAATATCTTTCAGTTCTGCCTCAGAATTCAGGCGGCTGTTTTGCTGAAGACGGAAGATGTCGCGCTGGGCTGTGTTGATGCTGTCGCTAATCGACACAAGCATAGTGTCGATAAACGAGATAGTCTGCAACAGGATGCGGTTTTTGCGTTCGAGGCTGTGCTCAAGATACGAAATCGAAAGGGTGTTGATATAATCCTCGAGTTTTTCGGGCACTTCGCCAAACATTGTAAGATACACAATGGAGCTTCCCGTAGATTTCGGCTGCACCTTCAACCGGCTTGAATACTGCGCCACCATTCCCTCAAAGTTGTTTTTCACAAAATAGAAATTGTTGCCCTTGGCTATCTGGGGAGTGCCTTCGGTAAGCACCAGGCGAAAACGCATACGGTCGGTTTCTACCCATTCGCCAATACGTGCGCTGAACATCGGTTTCGAGTCGTTGAGCGACACGTCATACACATTGTCGTCAGTAAAACGCACACGTATTTTTGAGCCGTCGGGCTGAATGTGCAGCGAATCGAACTCCACCACAAAAGGACAGTTTTTGTACAGCTCCCTGTCGGCAGAATAGTGACCCTCGCGATAGTACACTGTGCCGAAGTTGAGCTTTTTAAGGGTCATACGTGCCAGAGTGTTGCTCTTGAGCTGACCAATCTCGTTCTCAATATCGGTAGCGGGCGAAAGTGCTGTAAGTCCCACAATCTTTTGCGGATTGTTCGAAGTTTTGAGCATCAACGATGCGTTGCAGCTGTATTGCGGAATGATGTGCAGGTTTTTGTAATAAGCATAAGCGCAGCACAGCAGCAAAGATATGGCAAACCAATACCACCGAGGCAGAATCTTTGCCAAAATCTGCTTGTAGTCAAACGAGCTCTGGTCAATATTGGTCTGCTGGTTGTCCATATTACTTTAGTCTTGATATCAGGTAGTATGTGGTAAGTGCCGAGCTTACGATGCTTAGCACGGTGGTGTAGTTTTTAAGTCCGTTGGTAACCGCGGCAAAACGCTTTGGCTCTAAATATACAATGTCGCCCGGCTGAAGGTAAAACTGCGTAGCCTCCATTATGTGGCGGTCGGTAACATCGATATTGTAGAGCGAGTGTCCGCCGGGACTTTTTCTAATAACGATAATCTTGCGGCGTTTGGCCTCGTAGTTGATACCTCCCGTCTGCGCTATGGCTTCAAGAATGTTGACGCTCGTCTTGTCGAAATTCACCCTCGTGTTTTGCGACGCACCTATAAAGTAGACATCGAAATTGAGCAGTTCCACCGACACCACGGCGTCGATAAGCTTGGCATCCGCCTGATGCTGTATAGAGCTGCGAATCTGGCTGATAGTTTTTCCCGAAGCCATCACGTTGCCAAAAATCGGCAGAAGCACGTAGCCCGAATCGCTCACGATATATCCGCCACGGCGGTTGCTGCTGCTGCCCGACGACATCTGCTGCTGGCTGTTGCGCTCGGTAAACATCTGGTTGATCTCGTTGTTGGTAGAAATCAGGCTTATGCCGATGATGTCGCCCGGCTGAAGATGATAGTCCTGTATAGAGTCGGTGTACTGGTGAGGCAGAGGAGTCTTGTCGTCCACCACATAGCGGATGTTGCGGTAGCACGACGTGTGGAGCAATGCCACAACCAAAAATGCGCATATATATATAAGGTGTCTCATCTTTATCATAGCCTAATTGTTTTTGTTGCCCTGTCGGCGGCGGCGGAGCGTGATATAACTTTTCAAAGCAATAAAGAGCCAACCTAATACAGGCAAATACATTGCCAATACGATCGGACGTTTGCAAATTGTTTTAAAACAATTTTTGAGAGAGAACTTTATAGTGCCGTGACCGTCGGTCTCCTTGTAGTTGACGTCGAAATAAGTCATAGCCAGCGGCCAGAATGCGGGGAAATATCTGAAAAAATGCCTTCTGTTTTTCCACATAGCCTTAAGCAGACCACGGATGTTGTAGTATTTTTTGCCGTAATGCTCCGAGAGTTCGGTGAGTTTCTGCTGCATCTGCCCGCGGATTTTTTCACCTATAGCCTTGAGGTCTTTTTGCGACAGCTGCTCGTAAGGCTTGTCGGTCATTTCGTACACCTTGATTCTGTCGCCCAGCACAAAAGTGAGCTGCGACGGCAGCGATGCGTAGAATATCCACGGCTGAAAAATAGCTAGAAAAATCACAGGACCTACCGGGAAAAATGGCAGACCGATTTTTTTGCACAGCTTGGTCAGCGGCTTGAAATTGTAAGCCAGCGGATTGTTGTATTCGCCGTTGATAGTGTAAAACGGAATGATGTCGGTCTTGTAGCGGATGCTCATCCTCAAGAAAGAGGTCTTGAAAGGCTGGAACTGATATTTTTTGTCAAACCCCTTGCCTATTCCGTCGATTCCCTCGGGGAAAATAAGAATGTTGCTCTCGTTGAGCTTCATACCTGTCTCAAAGTTGAGAAAAGTGGCGTTGATGCATCCCGCCTTCCACCATAGGCCGTCGATCATATAGGGACACATATTGGGAAACTTGGTGAGCATAGGCGAAATAAGCGCACGTATACTCGACGCCGAGTTTTTGAGTTTCTCTATTCCACGGCTGATAAACGCTATGGCGTCCCAGGGGAAAGCCATTCCCGAATGGTTGGTGGCAAAAATCAGGGGCGAGTCGGGATTGTTGCGCAGGGGATAGTTTTCAAAACCTATAAACCTTGCCCTGTACCACACCTCGCGTATGGGGTTGAGGATTTTTTCACAAAACAGTTCGGCATAGTTGAAATTGTAACCCATTGAATAGGCTTCCCTATTGTGCTCGATCTGCTCGTCTGAAATCAGAAATCTGTTTTTGGGTTCTGCTGCCGCTACTACTGTCTGGTTATACATCTCCGGTTAAAAATGTCTGCTTGTTCAGGGTGCAAAGTTAGCAAATTAGAATAACAAAACAAACATTAAAGTGTAAAACCTAAAATGGTAATGTCGTCGCTAAACTCGCCGTTGGCCCAGTCCTCAAAGAAAGTCTTAAGCTGCTTGCGCTGTTCACTCATAGAGTAGATGGCGTTCTTGGCAAGCATCTTCTTAAAGTTGACAGCCATAAGCTTGTGATTGTTAGGACCTCCGATAAGACCCGTGCAACCGTCGGTGTACATATAAATCTTGTCTTCGGGACGTAGCACAATCTCCTGGCACGAGAAACGGAACTTTTCGGGCAGCATACCAATCGACACGCTGTCGCCAAAAAATTCGTTGCTGTCGCCCTTGCGCACAATCACCACCGAGCGGCGGGCGCTTGCGAAAAACGCCGTGCCCTTCTTGTAGCTGTATACGAAAATCGACAGGTAGATACCGTCGTCGCTAATCTTGCTGTCCTTGGCTATCGACTCTATCTGCGACGCCATACGGTTGAGCACCTTGTGGGGCATAGGAATCGACTCCTCGTCGAAATAATTGTAGATAGTCTTGTCGAGGGTGTACATCACAAGGCTCGACATAATAGCACCCGACGCGCCGTGAGCGTTGCAGTCGCCAACAGCCACAAGCACGTAGTTTTCGGTATGCTTTACATAATAGAGGTCGCCGCTGATCTGGTTCTTGGCAAGCGAGAGGAAGAAAAAGTCGGAAAATCCTGTCTTTGTGGGCATACCCGCAATGGTCAGGGTCTTTTTGAGCGACGATGCAAACTCCACGCTCTCGGTCAGCAGCTTGTTGGTGTTCTGCAGCTCCTTGTTGCTCACCATCATCTGATGGTAGAGGTCCTCGAGCTGCGACTTGTGAAGTTTAAGCGCGGTGGCCTGCTCCTCAATCTGCGACTTCTGCACCAGAATCTTGGTGTTCTTCATCTCCATCTCCTTGTTACGGTCGGAGAGCTGAAGGTTGAGCACGTTTACGTTTTCCACCTGGATGGCAATCTCCTCCTTCTGCTTTTGCAGCTCCTCGTTCTTCTTCTGCATTTCGGAATGCTGCTGTTCGAGCAGCTTGTTGAGGGTCTGCAGCTCGTTTTGCTGGGTAAAGAACTTGTCGATCTGGTTTGAGAGGATACCAAACTCGGTGGGATTGTTCTTCATCGGTTTCACAATCTCCGAATCCTGATCCTGAAACGCCACGCCTATTTTCTTGAGCGGGCCTGTAACACGGATTTTAACATAGAAAATCAGAAGCACGAATATGAAAATACAGAAACTGGACACGCCGATAAACACCGGCACAAAATTGTCGAACAGTTTCTTCACCTCGTTGTCCGACACGAAATACATATACGACACAGGGTTGCCATAAAGATTGTTGAGCGGAGCGTAGGTGATAATCTGTCCCTGGTTGTTCTTCTTGTTTCGTTGGATAAGGTCTTCTATTGCAGTGAGTTCCACCACCTTGCCCACACGGATATTGCCGAGCGACTTGCTGTAGTCAATCAAGACAGAGTCGCTCACCTGGCACGCCATAACAAGGTATCCCACCTCTTTTTCCTGACGTGTGAGAATGTCGGCGCTGCTCACGATACCAGCAAGATAATAATGGAAAAGGTTATCCTCGTCGTCAAGGAAGTAAAACTCACGGTAGCAGGTGTCGGCAAAATTTGACTCGAGCTCGCTCCTTTTGAAAGTAAAGAACTCGGTGAACTCAAAAAACGGGTCGCGGCGTTCGTACTTCACCTTGCCGTTCACGTCCAGCACCTGAAGGTATGCGGCCTTGTACGATTCGAGCATATAGCCGATTTCCTCCTCGATCCACTCCTCGTCGGGTTCGCTGATGTATGATTTCAAATCGTCCCACGCCGAGTTTTCGAGAATCACCTTGCGGTTAACGTCCTCCTTGGAACGGAGAATGCGTGTGATAAGGTTGTCGCGCTGCTCCATCTCCTGAGCAAACAGTTTGTCGTTGTTATCTTTCTGAAACAGATAATACGCCACAAGGATTCCTGCGAGCAATATGGTGCCTATAAGTGTGATGGCCATTACGCCAGTTTGTACCGACCTGTATTTCATATTAAATCAATTTCTAACTTGGTTTTTACAATCCGTATAACAATAACGGTGCAAATATCCCGTCTTTCGGTCTACAAATATACAAATTTTTATTCTTTTTTCGCAAATTATAACAGATAATTCGGAAAATAAAATTACCTTTGCCCCTGATTAATCTGCCGCAAGGCGCATTTATATATTATAACTAAGCGAAACATAAACTTTTAGCATAAAATGGGTATACTTACAGGCCTCTTGAAAAAACTTTTCGGAGACAAATCAAGTAAAGATATTAAGAAGATTCTCCCGATATTGGAGCAAATCAAACAGGAATACGCGTCGTTGCAATACCTCGACAACGACCATCTCCGCGAGCGCACACAACAATTGCGCCACCAAATTGCAAAGGCTATTGAGCCTACAAACAACAAATTAGAATCGTACCGCAAAGAATTAGAGAGTCCCGAGCCGCTGAGTGTTAAGCGTCAGGAGGAACTCTACGACGAAATAGATGCTTGCGAAAAAGAAATCGACGAAATTGTTAAAGAGCAATTAGACCAGATTTTGCCACAAGCATTTGCCATCATCAAAGATACCGCTCGCCGTTTCAAAGAGAACGAAACAGTAGAAGTAACTGCCACAGATATGGACCGCGACATTGCTGCCAACAACGAAGCTGTGGTAATCGAAGGCGACAAAGCTATTTATCACAATGCTTGGTATGCAGGCGGCAACCTTATTAAATGGGATATGGTACACTACGATGTACAGCTCATCGGCGGTATCGTACTTCACCAAGGCAAAATTGCCGAAATGGCCACCGGCGAAGGTAAAACTCTCGTGGCTACATTGCCGGTATTCCTCAACGCATTGTCGGGACGTGGCGTTCACGTGGTAACAGTAAACGACTACCTTGCAAAACGTGACTCGGAATGGATGGGAATGCTCTACCAGTTCCACGGTCTCACAGTAGACTGCATCGACAAGCACCAGCCCAACACTCTCCAGCGCAGAAACGCTTACGCCTGCGACATCACTTTCGGTACAAACAACGAATTTGGTTTCGACTACCTGCGCGACAATATGGCAATATCTCCAAACGAGCTTGTTCAGCGCAAGCACATCTTCGCCATCGTCGACGAGGTGGACTCGGTACTTATCGACGACGCCCGCACACCTCTTATTATTAGCGGACCCGTGCAGAAGGCCGGCGACGATATGAAATTGTTTATGGATCTTAAGCCAAAAGTTGTTGAACTATATCAACATCAGAAGGAACTTGTAAACCGTTTGCTTATCGACGCCAAAAACTATATCAAAAACGGCGACCGTGAAAAAGGCGGTATCGCACTTTTGAAAGCGTGGAAAGGCTTGCCCAAAAACAACGCTTTGATCAAATTCCTCAGCGAAGAAGGCAACAAGGTGCTGTTGCAAAACACCGAAGGCATCTACATCGCCGAGAACAACAAGCGTATGCCCGAAATCACCAACGACCTCTATTTCGTAATCGAGGAGAAACTCAACTCGGTAGACCTCACCGAAAAAGGTATCGACCTGATTTCTAAAAACGCCGAAGACCCGCAGTTCTTCGTTCTTCCCGACGTGGGCAGCCAGGTGGCTGAAATCGACAACTCATCTATGTCGGAAGACGAGAAGATAGCCAAGAAAGATGCCTTGATGTCGGATTATGCTGTTAAATCAGAACGTGTTCACACTATCAACCAATTGGTTAAAGCCTACACAATGTTTGAGCGCGACCAGGAATACGTGGTTATCGACAACAAGGTGAAGATTGTGGACGAGCAGACCGGTCGTATTATGGAAGGCCGCCGATACAGCGACGGACTCCACCAGGCTATCGAGGCTAAGGAAAATGTGAAAGTGGAAGCCGCCACACAGACATTCGCCACCATCACACTGCAGAACTATTTCCGTATGTACAAGAAAATCGCCGGTATGACAGGTACTGCCGAAACAGAGGCTGGCGAGTTCTGGGACATCTACAAATTAGACGTTGTTACAATTCCTACCAACGTTCCCACCAAGCGTGTGGACGAGGAGGACTTAGTATACAAGACCAAACGCGAAAAATACAAAGCCGTAATTCAGGAGATCAAACGCCTCCACGAACTTGGACGCCCCGTGCTTGTGGGCACCACCTCGGTAGAAGTATCCGAATTGCTGAGCAAGATGCTCAATTTGGAGAAACTGCAGCACAACGTGCTCAACGCCAAGCAGCACGCACGAGAGGCTGAAATTGTGGCTCAGGCAGGTTTGAAAGGTACAATCACCATCGCCACCAACATGGCAGGCCGTGGTACCGACATCAAGCTCAGCAAGGAAGTTCGCGATGCGGGCGGTCTTGCAATCATAGGCACCGAGCGTCACGAATCACGCCGTGTAGACCGTCAGTTGCGTGGTCGTAGCGGCCGTCAGGGCGACCCTGGTTCTTCGCAGTTCTTTGTTTCGTTGGAAGACAACCTTATGCGTCTGTTCGGTAGCGACCGTATAGCTGCGCTTATGGACCGTATGGGTATCGAGGAGGGCGAAGTTATCCAGCACTCTATGGTAACCAAATCTATCGAACGCGCTCAGCGCAAGGTAGAAGAGAACAACTTCGGCATACGTAAACGACTGCTTGAATACGACGACGTGATGAACAAGCAGCGCGAGGCTATCTACAAGCTCCGCCGCAGCGCACTGTTCGGCGACGGTATCGACATCGAAATCAACAATATGCTCAACGACGTGTGCGAAAACATCGTTGCCAAGTTCCACAACGACGGCGACTACGCAGCGTTCAGCTTCGAGCTGTTGAAATCGCTCGGTATGCAGTGCCCGATACCCGAAGACGAATTTTTGAAACTCACCGACGAGAAAATCGCCGACTGCATATTCGACACCGCTTACCAGAATATGGCCAACAAGATGAAGGTGCTCCGCGACCAGGCAGCTCCCGTAATCAAGCAGGTGTACGAAAACGCAAGCAAGCAGTACGAATACATCGTGGTTCCTATCAGCGACGGACGCCGTGTGTTCCAAATCCGTGTCAACCTCAAAAAGGCATACGAAACCAACTGCCGCGAAATCACCAGGGCATTTGAGAAAATCGTTATGCTCGTAACCATCGACGAACACTGGAAAGAGCACCTCCGCGACCTCGACGACCTCAAACAGTCGGTTCAGGACGCCCGCTACGAACAGAAAGACCCGCTTGTAATCTTCAAGATTGAATCAAACGGCCTGTTTGACACAATGCTCGACAAGAACAACAAGGCTGTGATCTCTACCATTATGAAAGGTCACATCCACGTGCCCGATCCCGAGAACGTACAGCGCGCTCCCGAGCCGACACAGCAGCGTGCACAAAACCAGAAACTTCAGGCCACCAAAGCCGACATAAACGAGCCCCAGGCAAGCAACCAGCAGCAGCCCCAGCAGCCGCGTCAGCCCAAAGTTCAGCCGGTAAGAGTGGAGCGCAAAATTGGCAGAAACGACCCCTGCCCCTGCGGCAGCGGCAAGAAATACAAAAATTGCCACGGCAAAAACTTGAACTTAGATTAAAGAATATGAATTTATCAAAACGTATTTCGATTCTATTATGTACAGCGATAGTCTCTATCGCTGTATTGGAATCGTGCGACAAAGAGATAAAATTTCAAGAGGACACCCTCGGACCATACGTAGTAGTATGCGTTGAAAGTTACAAGCCCTATACCGAGACTTTCAACCTGATCGACTCGCTCAAAAACGAGCTCAAAACCATCGACGTAAAAACCGAAAAAGATTTTGGAATTTTTTACGAGCGTACTGCCGACCGTACCCCCGACAAATACCACAGCATCGTGGGCTGCATACTGCCCACAAACACCGACACTACAGAAATCATCAAGCTTGAACGCAACAAGTTCACCGTGCGCAATATAGGCGCCACCAAGTCGATGCACACCCGCATTCCTTTTCAAGATTTCAACTCAACACTGCGGGTTGATGTACTCAAAGCCATCGACGACTACATTCTGCAAAACAACTATCTACCAATACCAAACGGCATAAACGGAATTATGGAGATATACGAGGACGACCACATCGTGTTCTCTGCCGAAATCCGTCCGAGCCGATAATATTAAATAGATATGTCGAACATCAAGAAATTCCTTCCGCTGTACACCACAAGTGTGTTCGGCGTTATCAACGACAATGCCCTTAAATTCCTCGCCGCATTCGTCACTATGAAATGGGTGAGCGCAGAACACGGGTCCACCATTGTGAATATCACAGCCGCCGCGCTGGTGCTGCCATACGTGCTTTTCTCGCCGCTGGCAGGCAAACTTCCCAAATATTTTTCCAAAATCAGAATCATACGCACAGCCAAGCTCGCCGAGTTTGGCATTATGGCGGTGGCTCTTTTGGGCATTTATCTGCAAAACGTGTACATCACAGTGGCTTCGGTGCTGCTTATGGGATTGCAGAGCGCGTTGTTCTCGCCGTCGAAATACGGACTCATCAAAGACATCGGAGGCGTAAAAGGAATCTCCGAAGGTATGGGCGGAATGGAGGCTTTCTCGTTTGTGGGAATGCTGCTTGGTGCAGTAATAGGCTCGTTTATAAGCGAATACGACAGTCTTTTGATATATTTCGGCGTGCTTTTAGGTTTTGCGGCTCTCGGCTATCTGTCGAGCCTCACTATCAAAGCCGACGAACAGAAATTAGTGGAAGACTCGTCGGCTAATCCGATAAAGTTTATCATCGAGGCATCCAAAATCACACGCAAATACAAACGTCTGCCCCGTGTAATCCACATTCTCTGCCTGTTCTGGTGGCTGTCGGCATCGTTGCAGACAATACTTATGACCTACTGCCCCGAGCATTTCGGAATGAGCAATTTTCACACCGGATGCGTGCTTGCCATTATGGCTATAGGCGTGTCGGCAGGATGCGTTATCTGCGGCAAATTAGACAAGACCCGCTTTATGCTCGGTCGCATATATATGTTCGGCATTGTGCTGGCTATCCTGCTGTTCGCAATATACAAGTTTGAGATGAACCAGACAGTGTTCACCATTCTGCTTACGGCTGTGGCATTTCTTGGCGGTATGTTTAAGATTCCGCTCGACGCCGAAATTCAGAAACGTGTTGACACCAAGGAGCTTAACATCGTCTTGGCATATTTCAACCTTCTCTCGTTTGTTTACATCTTCATAGCTTGTGGCACAAACATATTGGTAATCAAATTCTTAGGCGTTGATTATGTGTTCCTTGTAATGGCAGTTATATTCGGTCTTGCGTCGTTTATTTTCACCTTTGTATACAAATCGGTGATTATCGACTTCACAGTGCGCAAGATGAAGCTGCACTACAATATCAAGTTCGAAGGCGACGAATGTCTCAACATCAAGGAGGACGAAAACATCCTTCTCCTGCCCACGCACCGCGCGGTTATAGACCCGCTGCTGCTGCTCGGCACATTGGGACACATCAATATCCGTCCTCTCGTTGACGAAAGATTTTTCAAGATTCCGTTTATCAAGGGAGTGCTCAAACAGTTCGACGCTGTTTCAGTGCCCGACCTCCGCAAAAGCCGCAAAGGTGTGGCTCAGGCTCTGCAGTTAGACTCAATTGTTACCGAACAGCTTCAGCAGGGCGGCAACATACTTTTCTATCCCTCGGGACACGTTACCACCGACGGCAAGGAGACCATAGGCGCACGCCGTCTGGCTCACGACATTTGCTGCAAGCTGCCCGAAAACACCCACGTGATAGGTTTGAGAATACACGGTCTGTGGGGTAGCCAGTGGAGCCGCTATCAGAAACCCGCCACTCCCAACATCGTAAAACTGCTTGTCAAGAGTTTCTTCCTGATATACTCCGGCGCTATTTGGTTTATGAAAAAACGCGACGTAAGGTTCGAGTTTTTCGACATCACCGACCAAGTAAAAGAGTGGAAAGCACTTCCAAAGATGGAGTTCAACCGCAAGATGGAAGAGTTTTACAACGTCAATCCCGACGGCGAACCTCCGCTGGTACTTTAATCGTTAACACATTGCTAAGTTTATGCGTTGGTGCTTTCGACTGTGGTCTCGTTATGCTTCCACAGTTGAGAGCACTTTCACATCGCTGATTATGCACACCACCTTGTAGATTTTGCCGTAATAGTTAGACACTGGATTGTAAGATTCCACAAGCGTGTAGTGCGTGTCGTTGATCTTGACCTCTTTCTTAACAGTCTTCTGACGTCCGAGACGCAGCTGCAACCAGAACTCGTCGGTGCCGGTGCGTTCGTTTTCGTGAACGGTGATATATGGATCGTCGCCACCCTCCACAAATACCGATTTGGGACGTTGAAGAAGTTCCAAAGCCTTGGTGTTCACATCTATCAACTTGCCGTCGGGCGTGTAGGTGATGATGTAAACAAGCTGGTTGATAGATTCCGCAGTCTGCTCGTACTCCTCGTTGCGCTGGGTCATAGCCTCCTGCGAAGCCTTCATTGCCTCCATATTCTGACGCATCTCCTCCTCTTGCGAAGCAAGCTCCTCCGACTGTATCTTCAACTCCTTGAGCAGCTTGTTGGTGCGCACGTTGATTTTCACAGTAGCGATGGTAGATGCGATCGAGTGACCAACCTCCTCCACAAACTGCTGCTTGTAAGGCTCTATCTCGTTAAACGAGGCAATCTCTGCCACGGCGTAGATGTCGTTGTTGAACTTGAAGGGAACAATCAACAGGCAGTTTGGACTCTTTTCGCCGAGACCCGAAGTGATGTTGATATACTCCTCGGGAAGATTGTTGATATAGATGCTCTCAGCCTCGAGAATGCATCGACCTACAAGCCCCACACCCGGTTTCACTTTCTTTTTCAACATCTTGCGGATGTTGTAAGCGTATCCGGCTGTGAGTTCGAAATATACGTTGTCTTTGTCGTCGTCGTTGATAACGAACAGACCGCCCTGGTTGGCGCCCACGTACTTAACAAGGTTGGAGATAATGTTGAACGAGAAGTCCTCCATATCGTTGTTGTACTGGCGGAGAATGTCGCCGAACTTGGCGCTACCGATTGTAATCCAGTTTTGCTTAGAGTCCATATCCTTACGCTTGGCGTCCTCCTCAGATGCAGCGTTCAAACTGTCGCGCATACCGAGCAGCGAAAGACCTAACTCGTCGGTTTCACTCATAGGCACAAACGGTGCTTTGAGATTGCCCTTACCGATTTCCTCGGCGAATGTAACCGCACGGCCTAGACCAGTTTTAAGAGCGTTGAGCGACGACGCAATGTTGCTCAGCTCGCTCAGTTTCGACGCCTCGATGTCTGGTATGGCATTAAAGTTACCTACCGAAAGCTTACGAAGAATAGAGCTCGTCTTGGTAAGGAACGAAACCACGCCCGAAGTAAGCACATAGACCACAGAGCCGATAGCAATAAGTCCCACAAGAATGATGACAAACACCACCACCATCTGCGAAGTCTGCATAGATTCGGCTATGCTCTGCGGCATTGCCGACACCAAAGTCCACTTGCGGTCAAACACATCGTTGTCGACACCAACGGCGCAGAGGGTGATATTCCGTCCGGTAGAATCGGTAACAGGATACATACAGAAACCCGACGAATCCACCTCGGAACGAATCTCGTACGACGAGCGGTAAATCATCTTCACAATTTCGGTCTGGTCGTCGTATGCGTTGAGCGAAGTGCCCGCAATCTGTCCCATATCGGTGAGCAGCACCGAGGCGTAGCTTTCGTAACGAATCGAACGCTTAACCAGGTTGTGAAAATTCTCCACATCGATATCTGCCGACACAAAAGCGCAGAAATTGTCTTCGGCGTCGCAGATAGGAATATATACTGTGGATTTGTAAATCGGTGATATAGTGGTATTTTCAGGATTGTCGTTGGCAATCTGGGTGATCATCTCCTTCATATTCACCTTCACCTTGTAATATGCGCTCGAAAAATCGTCGCCCTCCATATCAGCCTGGGTAACAGTGTGACGGATACCACCGTCGCCACGCTCAAAAGTGTAGATACGGCGGCCGAACGACTTCTGCCATTCGGGTTGGAGATAGTGCAACTCCCACGAAATCTTCACGTTGTTAAAAACGGTGTTCTTTTCGAGAAACGAATTCAAAGCACTGCGGTATACAGCCACACGGTGCTGTTCGTCCACCACGTTGGTGCCCGACACCGAGGCTGCGAGGGTGCGCAACGCGCTGATATCGGATTCTATCGACGCCTGAATCTTCAGCGCCGAATTGCTTACCGACTCTTGCAAGGTGCGCTCCAACGAGCGTTCCACTTGATGCGACGTACCCAAAGATAGGTAAATCACCGCCGCCAGAAATACCATTAATGCTGTAAACAGTATGTACAGCACGAGTTTCGATTGTATTTTGAGTTTCATCGTATTGCTAATTGACAATCTGTGTTAAAAAAACAGCCTAAAATTACAAAAAAAAATTTGATTTACAATTTTTTTTAACAAAAGGTTTGCCATACTGCAAAAAAAAA